>DASRMZ010000096.1:0-21954 GCA_035647675.1 Thermoclostridium sp.
AATATATATAAGTCTATACGCTTATGAAATTATCACCACTATATGTTATTTCTATTCCTTTGTTCAACCTTAAGGAAATAGATTTAACAAACAACCTATACTCTTCTTCTTTTAGGAGGTCTGCAACCATTATGAGGGATAGGAGTAACATCCTTAATCATATTAACCTCAAGCCCTGCAGCCTGTAATGCACGTATTGCTGCTTCACGACCAGAACCAGGACCCTTAACGTAGACAGAAACTGTCTTCATCCCATGTTCCATAGCCGCTTTAGCTGCAGTTTCTGCTGCCTGTTGAGCTGCAAATGGTGTGCTTTTCTTTGAGCCTCTAAAGCCCAATTGACCTGCACTTGCCCAAGAAACTGCGTTACCTTGCACATCAGCAATTGTTACAATTGTATTGTTAAAGGATGAGCGAATATGCGCACTTCCGCGTTCAATGTTCTTCTTTTCTCTTCTTTTTCTTGTTCTACGAACAACTTTTGCTGCCATTTAACTACCAACCTCCTATTATTTCTTCCTGTTGGCCACTGTCCTTTTCGGGCCTTTTCTTGTTCTTGCGTTGGTTTTTGTTCTTTGACCACGCACAGGCAATCCAATTCTGTGTCTTCTTCCACGATAACAACCAATATCCGTCAATCTCTTAATATTAAGAGCAACATTTCTTCTTAGATCTCCTTCAACAGTATAATCTTTGTCGATTGTCTCTCTTAATCTATTGATTTCATCATCAGTTAAATCTCTAATTCGAGTGTCCGGATTAACGCCTGCTTTTTCTAATATCTGTTTTGAACTGGTTCTTCCTATACCAAATATATAAGTCAACCCAATTTCAACTCTTTTTTCTCTGGGCAGATCAACACCTGCAATACGAGCCAATGTCTTACACCTCCGAATTAATCACATTATTTTAGTAACGATTATTATTTTCATCACCATTGCATTTTGCAATTTATGCAATTCTCCTTGCATAACATCAGTGATTATAGCACTATTTTTAATAAGCTTCATTTACAATTCTATATCAAAGGTTTTTAAGCAACAAATGGTAATCTGTTTCAGCCGCGCTTTCCAAACCTCTATTTTCCCTCGGTTCCGAAATACCACAATCATATATGCTCAATGCCATCATTTTTTTACTGAGCATTTTGCGATGTAACATCGCAATAGCCTTTTACTAATGGTCTTCTCCAAAGCTGTTCTGTATCGGAACCATACATGTTAACATAACAACCAGGCATTAGCCCTGACGCTGTTTATGCTTTGGGTTCTCGCAGATTATCATTACTCTGCCTTTTCTACGTATTACCTTGCATTTTTCACATATTTTCTTTACTGAAGGTTTAACTTTCATTTCCGACCCTCCTGTCATTACTGCTAGCGTTTCTTTACTTTTTTCCTCTCCATGTTATACGTCCTCTTGTGAGATCGTAAGGAGACATTTCCACTGTGACCTTATCTCCAGGTAATATTCTAATATAATGCATTCTTAGTTTTCCGGAAATATGGGCAAGTATTTTGTGTCCATTTTCAAGTTCCACTCGAAACATCGCATTAGGCATCGCTTCGACTACTTTCCCTTCAACTTCGATTACATCTTCTTTTGACAAACTGAAACCCTCCTTATAATTACACGCTTTACTCTATTTTCTATTAGATACATCTCATCCGCCTCAAGCGGTATTTGAAGAATCTGATATATCTTTCACTTCAATAATTGCTTTTCTAATATCACTATCCATCGGTTCCGTGCCATTTTTTATCATCTGCAGAATCTCTTCTGACACCAAATCAGTGTACTTCAAATGCTTAATTCTTTTCTTTTTTGGCACCTTGATGGAGCGTAATCCGCCATCAGCAACCGATACAAAATCCTCATCTATTACATTAACAACAATAAATAGCCTTCCTTTATCCCTACCTGCTGTCGAGTATGCAAATCTCCCAATCACAGGATTAGACCATTCCATCAAAATCATCCTTTTGAGGCGTAACTACTCCATTTTAAAGTAAGTTAAGCTATATTTCAAGTTATTAATTAAATTTCTACTTCTTCAGTTAGTATTTCCGGTTCATTTCCGGTAATAGCAATTGTGTTTTCATAATGCGCCGACAATTTCTTGTCCTTTGTTACTACAGTCCATTTATTACTTTGCAATACGTCCACCATCCAGTTACCCTCATTTACCATAGGTTCTACTGCCAGTGTCATACCCCTTTGTAGTCTTGGACCTCTTTCCCTTGTAACATAATTAGGTATTTGAGGCTCTTCATGCATTTGTGTACCAATTCCATGACCCACAAAATCCCTAACTATTGAAAAGCCGTTTTTTTCAACATAATCCTGAACTGCTCTTGAAATATCACGAATTCGCATACCCTCTCGTGCCATTTCAATTCCCTTGAAGAAGCTTTCACGGGTAACTGTCACAAGTCTATGAGCCTCTGGCGATACTTTTCCTACTTCGAATGTTCTTGCAGCATCTCCGTGATAACCGTCATGTACTGCTCCAACATCTATACTAATGATATCACCTTCTTGCAAGGGCTTGTCATTGGGTATGCCATGAATTACTTCATGATTTACAGATGCACATATGCTAGCCGGAAAATCTATTCCACCGTATGCACACGGTACACCTTTAAAAGAAGGAATCGCATTGGCTTTGAGAATGACTTCCTCTGCTGCTTTGTCAAGTTCAAGTGTTGTAATTCCCGGTGCTACTATTTCTTCAATTTTATTTAGAGCCATCATTACTATATAGCCCGCTTTACGCATTAAATCAAGCTCACGCTCTGATTTTATTGTTATCATGAAACTACCTGCTTTTTTAATAGTCCTGCCATTATTTCCTCGGTGGTTTCCATAATTCCCTTTGTACCATCAAAGTGGAGCAGTAAATGATATTTATCGTAATAATCAATTAATGGTGTTGTTTTTCTGTAGTATGTTTTAAGCCTTTCCAATACTGTCTTTCTAGTATCGTCCTCCCTAATAGTTAGGGTTGCTTTGCAAAAATCACATATTCCTTCAACCTTAGGAGGGTTTGAATCAATATGATAGCTTCTGCCGCAAACCTTACATACTCTACGACCTTCCATTCTCTTGACTATTACATCATCACACACCTTAAGATTTATAACTGCATCCAATTTAATGCCATTGTCATCCAATAACTTATCAAGCTGTTCTGCTTGGGGTATTGTTCGAGGAAACCCATCTAGTAAAAAACCTCTTTTGCAATCTTGTTTTAGTATTCTGTCCTTCACTATTTTGATAGTCAATTCATCAGGAACTAATAACCCATCGTCAATATACCCTTTTGCCTTTAGTCCTAACTGTGTTCCATCTTCTATATGATGCCTAAATATCTCACCGGTTGAAATATGAGGTATGTTCAGTATTTTAGAAAGATTAACTGCCTGCGTACCTTTACCTGCACCCGGTGCCCCCATTATTACTAACCTCATTGAAAACTACACCCTCTAACCTTTTGGAGCATTTTGCGATATTCTATCGCAATCGCAAAAAACCTTAGTTGTAATGTGAGAGGTGAGAAAAACTTCTCACATCTCACAATAAATTCTAATCTAAAAATCCTTTATAATGACGCATTGTCAATTGTGATTCTATTTGCTTTACTGTTTCCAGCGCCACATTAACCATAATCAACAGTGACGTTCCGCCTAGCCATATATTTGAAATCTTTGTAAACATCTGTAGTAGACTTGGGAATACTGTAATCAATGCAAGAAAAAATGCACCAAACCAAGTCACTCGATTAACAACTTTAGTAATAAAATCTGCTGTAGGTTTTCCCGGTCTTATACCAGGTACGAACCCACCGTTTTTCTTAATATTATTAGCAAGCTCTACTGGATTGAAAGCAATCATGGTATAAAAGAAAGTGAAAAACATAACAAGCAGAGCATATACAACAGTAAACCAAGGCTTTTCATTCATATTCTTTAAGTATGATAAGAATGCGCCTGTTTCTTTTCCGCCCCAAATCAAGTTAATGATTGTAGGTGGGAATGTCGCTATTGACATTGCAAAGATAATAGGCATAACCCCTGCAGAGTTTACTTTAATAGGTATATGTGTGCTCTGGCCTCCATACATTTTCCTTCCCACAACTCTTTTTGCGTATTGAACGGGAATTCTTCTTTCAGCTTCTTGCACATAAACGACTAAAGCAATCATTACAAGCATTATTAAAACTATAAGAAGAAGTACAATGTATCCTATAACTCCTTCTCCAAGCATTCCTGCTCTGAGATACTCAATTAATATATTGACAGTCATAGGACCTCTGCTTATAATTCCAGTAAAAATTATAAGAGAAATACCGTTTCCAATACCATATTCAGTAATTTGCTCACCGAGCCACATTAGAAATGCAGTACCTGCAGTAAACGTTAATACTATGGTAAAGTATGACATTGCGCCTTTGTTAATGACTGCGCCACGGATACTAAAATACATAGCAGTAGCTTGTATAAAACCAAGTATAACCGCACCGTACCTTGTCCATTGTGCTATTTTCTTCTGACCCTCTTCGCCCTCTTTAGAAAGCTGCTCAAGCTTTGGTATGGCGATGGTTAATAACTGAATGATAATTGATGCTGTAATGTATGGAGATATGGACATAGCAAATATACTTGCGTTACTAAAAGCACCACCAGATATAATATTTAAATATCCAAACAGGGAATTTCCTCCTTGAGCTAGCTGTGCTAAGGCTGCCGCACTTAATCCGGGAACCGGAATATGTGTACCCAATCGGAATATTAACAGCATCAATAGCGTCATTAGCATCTTCTTGCGAAGATCAGGAATTTTCCATGAGTTCTTTAAAGATGCTACCATGTTATTAGCCATTTTACACCACCTCTGCCTTTCCCCCCGCAGCCTCAATTTTTTGCTGGGCTGATTTTGTAAACCTGGAGGCTTGAACGGTTAGTTTTTTACTAATCTCTCCTGACCCCAGCACAACAATGCCATCATTCGCCTTTTTGATAACTCTATTATCAAGTAAAAGCTCGACATTAACTACTGTACCGTTTTCAAATCTTTCAAGATCTGAAAGCGAAACCTCAGTATATTTCTTAGCGAATATATTATTGAAACCCCTTTTCGGAACCCTTCTATAAAGAGGCATCTGTCCGCCTTCAAAGCCAAGTCTTACACCGCCACCTGAGCGCGAGTTTTGTCCTTTATGGCCTCTTCCTGCTGTTTTTCCATTTCCTGAACCTGGTCCCCTACCCTTTCTTTTTGAAAGTTTCTTAGGTGCACCGGATTTCATATCAGACAAGTTCATAGGTTCTTCACCTCCCTATATTTCTTCCACTTCAACTAGGTGTTCTACCTTTTTAATCATCCCGCGCATTGCAGGATTGTCTTCCTGTGTCACTGAACTTCCGACCTTACGAAGCCCCAAAGCTTCGATTGTAGCCTTCTGTCCTTTTTTTGATCTTATTGTACTCTTTATGAGCGTTATTTTTAAGTTGCCCATGGATAAGCCTCCTATCCCAAAATTTCTTCGGTTGATTTTCCTCTTAACCTGGCATATTCTTCTGCAGTACGCAGTTGTAAAAGCCCTTCAACAGTGGCACGAACCATATTTGTGGGATTGTTGGATCCTATGGATTTCGTACGAATATCACGAATGCCTCCAAGTTCAAGAACAGCACGAACAGGTCCTCCAGCAATAACACCAGCTCCCTCTTCAGCAGGCATGAGTAAAACCTTACCCGCGCCATATACACCTAAGGCTTCATGAGGAATTGTTGTTCCAACCAAAGGAACACGCATAATATTCTTTTTTGCATCTTCTATTCCCTTACGAATTGCATCCGGTACCTCGGCAGCTTTTCCATTTCCAACGCCTACATGACCGTTTTCATCTCCGATAACCACCAAAGCACTAAAACGGAAATTACGTCCACCTTTAACAACCTTTGCTACACGTCCGATATGCACAACTTTTTCTTTCAGGTCTAATGTGCTGGCATCAATTTTCAGCAAGCGACTCCCCTCCTTTGTTCCATTATTAGAATTCCAGACCGGCTTCTCTTGCACCATCCGCCAGTTCTTGCACTCTACCATGATAGAGATAGCCACCTCTATCAAACACAACATTTTTTATTCCTTTATCAATGGCTTTTTCGCCAATCAATTTTCCAACTTCACGAGCCGCAGCTTTGTTTCCGGCATACTCTAACTTTCCTTTTATAGCCTCATCCAATGTAGAGGATGCGACAAGAGTTTGACCAGATACATCATCAATTAGTTGAACATAAATATGCTTTGCACTTCTGAAAACACACAATCTTGGTCTTTCAGCCGTACCGCTAATTTTTCTGCGAACTCTGGTATGCTTTCTTTTCCGGATTTTATTTTTGTCCTGAAATTTTACCATACCCACTCACTCCTTTCTATTCCTTCTTAGCTCCTGTCTTGCCTTCTTTTCTGATAATAACTTCATCAGAGTACTTAATCCCTTTACCCTTATAAGGTTCAGGTGGTCTCTTTTCACGGATTTTAGCCGCCACTTCTCCAACTACCTGTTTGTCTATTCCTTTAACGATAATTTGGTTTGGAGCTGGGACTTCAATGGTAATATATTCAGGCTCTTCAATTTCTACTGGGTGTGATAACCCCAAAGTTAATGCAAGCTTATTGCCCTGCTTTTGAGCTCTGTATCCTACACCGTTAATCTCAAGAGTCTTTTGGTACCCCTCAGTTACGCCTACCACCATATTATTGACAAGCGAACGTGTCAGTCCGTGGAGAGCCTTATGCTTCTTAATTTCAGAAGGTCTCGTGACAACAATTGTATCATCCTGCTTTTCAATAGACATTTCAGGGTGAAAAACCTGAGTGAGTGTTCCTTTTGGACCTTTTACAGTCAATTCTTGCCCATTAATTTTTATATCTACTCCGGCAGGTATTACCACCGGCAGTTTTCCTATACGGGACATTTGTTACACCTCCGTCCTTATATTGAAGATGGATGCATCACCCATCCTTTTCAGAACTTCCTTTCAAAATTTGTTTTCAATATTACAGTTAACTCTCTACCACACAAAGGCAAGTACTTCTCCGCCTACGCCTTCTTTTCTGGCAGCTCTATCGGTCATAATGCCACTAGAAGTTGAAATAATAGCTATACCTAAGCCTCCGAGTACTTTTGGCAGTTCATTTTTGTCTGCATAAACTCTAAGACCTGGTTTTGAAATTCTTTTTATCCCTGAAATAACATTCCGCTTATTGTCGGTGTATTTCAGCGTAATGCGAATAACACCTTGTTTCTTGTCATCTATTTCAGTAAAGTTAATAACATATCCTTCTTCAACAAGGATTTCAGCTATTCTTTTTTTCAGGTTTGACGCAGGGACATCGACAGATCGATGCTTTGCACTGGCTGCATTTCTTATTCTTGTAAGCATATCCGCAATTACGTCGGTTGCATTCATCGTTACGACCTCCTTTCGGGATTTACCAACTGGCCTTTTTTACACCGGGTATCTGACCCTTATAAGCCAGTTCCCTAAAACACAAACGGCATATACCGAACTTCCTCATATATGCATGAGGTCTTCCACAAAGTTTACAACGGTTATAATAACGCGTTGGATACTTTGGTTTTTGTTTTTGCTTGTGAATCATTGATTTCTTTGCCAAACTATATACCTCCCTTAGTGGCTATATGGCATTCCTAGAAGTGCCAATAACTCTTTTGCTTCTTCATCGGTATTGGCAGTGGTGACAAAGGTGATATCCATACCACGTATTTTTTCAACCTTGTCAATATCAACTTCTGGGAACATCAGTTGTTCTTTTAGTCCCATTGAGAAATTCCCGCGTCCATCAAATGAATTTGGGTTTATACCACGGAAGTCACGAACTCTTGGTAGTGCAATATTAAACAGCTTATCCACGAATTCATACATCCTTTTTCCTCTAAGAGTAACCTTACAACCTATACTCATACCTTCACGAAGCTTAAAATTCGCAACAGACTTTTTAGCTATCGTTACCACAGGCTTTTGTCCAGCTATAAGTGTAAGATCATTTACCGCTGCTTCCAGCGCCTTAGCATTTTCCTTTACATCACCAACACCCATATTAATAACTACTTTAACAAGCTTTGGTACTTGCATCGGGCTTGAATAACTAAATCTATCTTTAAGAGCCGGAGCAACATCATCCTTGTATTTATCCAATAATCTTGGCATTGTCGGTTAACCTCCCCTCAATTTAGTTCCTAGCATCCTTCAATATGTCGATAACCTCTCCGCATTTTTTGCATACGCGTGCTTTCGATCCATTGTCTAGGAATTGTTTTCCAACCTTGGTCGGGGCACCACATTTGTTGCAAATCAACATAACTTTATCGGCATAAATTGGTGCTTCCTTTTCTACAATACCACCCTGTTGAAGCTGGCTTCTTGCCTTCACATGCTTTGTTATCATGTTTATACCTTCTACCAGAACCTTTCGCTCGGATGGTAGCACTTTTAAAACCTTGCCTTTTTTTCCTCTGTCCTTTCCATTAAGGACATAAACGGTATCACCTTGTTTTACGTGAACCTTCTTATTCATTAAAGTGCCTCCCCTCTTGCAGGTTTTGTATAGTACCGCTTGATACATATAACACAAAACCCAGCATTGGTCATATCTGTGCTATATTACTTCTGGTGCAAGAGATACAATCTTCATATGGTCTTTTTCCCTTAGCTCTCTTGCAACAGGTCCAAAAATACGTGTTCCTCTTGGGCTACCGTCTTCTTTTAAAACTACAGCAGCATTTTCATCAAATCTGATGTAGGAACCGTCATTACGTCTTAAACCCTTTACTGAGCGAACTACAACTGCTCTAACTACTTCGCCCTTCTTTACAACACCACCTGGCGTTGCATGTTTGACTGAACAAACTACTAAATCACCAATATTGGCATATTTTCTTTTAGAGCCGCCGAGTACTTTAATGCACATTAATTCCTTTGCTCCTGAGTTATCGGCCGACTTCAACAATGTTTGCATCTGAATCAATTCAGGCACCTCCCTCAATCGATATTTAAGCTTTCTGCTTGCACTAATCTAAACAAAGCAGACGCTTTATAATTATATCTGTGCCATAAAAAATAAATATTTCTATTTTGCCTTTTCGACTACGTCCACTAAACGCCATCTTTTATCCTTAGATAATGGTCTAGTTTCCATAACACGAACGGTATCTCCAGTTTTGCAGGTGTTTTCCTCATCATGAGCCTTTAATTTAAAGGTTCTCTTAATTGTTTTCTTATAAAGAGGATGCTTTACACTATCCACTACTGCAACAACTATGGTTTTGTCCATTTTATCACTAACTACTTTGCCAACTCGAGTTTTTCTTGCTTTTCTTTCAGCCACGTGGAACAAACCTCCCTCCAGTTTAACGCTTAATTCCAAGTTCCATTTCTCGTATAACAGTTTTTACACGAGCAATGCCTCTTTTAACATCCTTCAATTTTATTGGATTATTTAACTGATTGGTCGCATGCTGGAAACGGAGTTTGAAAAGCTCACTCTTTAGTTCCTGCAACTCCAGCGTCAATTCCGCCATATTCATTTCTCTTAAATCACTTGTCTTCATTTGCTCCACCTACCTCTTCCCGTGCTATAATCTTGCACTTGATTGGCAATTTATGTGCAGCTAAACGCAATGCTTCTCTGGCTACATCCTCTCCGACACCAGCCATTTCAAATAGCACACGTCCTGGTTTTACAACTGCAACCCAGTACTCCGGTGCGCCCTTACCACTACCCATACGGGTTTCTGCCGGCTTTTGGGAAATTGGTTTATCTGGGAAAACTTTAACCCAAACTTTTCCGCCTCTTTTTACATAACGTGTCATAGCAATACGTGCTGCTTCAATTTGATTACTGGTAATCCAGCCTGGCTCCATTGCCTGTATACCATATTCTCCATATGATATTACATTGCCTCGTGTTGCCTTACCCTTCATTCTGCCTCTATGAACGCGTCTATACTTAACTCTTTTGGGCATTAACATTATCTGTTTCCCCCTTCCTTTTTGTCTTTTTTGACAGGAAGCACCTCACCTTTATATATCCAGACTTTAACACCAATCTTACCATATGTCGTATTTGCTTCTGCGAAGCCATAATCAATATCAGCTCTTAGTGTTTGAAGTGGTATTGTACCTTCATGATAATGCTCACTTCTTGCAATTTCAGCTCCGCCTACACGTCCTGAAACAGCCGTCTTTATGCCTTTAGCTCCAAATTTCATAGCTCTGGACATAGATTGTTTCATAGCACGACGATACGAAATTCTTCTTTCAAGTTGGCTTGCAATATTCTCTGCTACCAATTGAGCATTTGTCTCAGAAGATTTAATTTCGGTAATGTTTATTAATACGCTTTTACCTGTCAATTTTTCAAGCTCTTTACGAAGCTGCTCTATGCCTACTCCGCCTCTGCCTATAACAATTCCTGGTTTTGCGGTATGGATATTTAATTTTACTTTATTGGCTGCACGTTCGATTTCTATTCTCGCAATACCAGCAATATATAACTTTTCTTTTACATATTTTCTGATTTTGAAGTCTTCAACCAAAAGATCACCAAAATCTTTTTTACCCGCGTACCATTTGGTATCCCAGTCCTTAATGATTCCGATTCTAAGTCCGTGCGGATTCACTTTCTGGCCCATTAGAAAACCTCCTTATTTACGCCTTCTCTTTTAGTACCAAAGTTAAATGGCTTGTGCGTTTATTAATTCTAAAAGCACGCCCATGTGCCCTTGGTCGAATTCTTTTTAATGTTGGTCCTTCTGTTGCATATATTTCAGCTACAAATAAATTATTACGATCTAATCCATTGTTATTTACTGCGTTTGCCTCTGCAGATTTTAATAATTGTTCCAAGAGCTCTGCCGCTTTTCTTGGTGTATATCTTAAAACTGCATAAGCTTCATCAATTTTTTTGTTTCTTATCAAATCTATAACCAACTTGGCTTTTCTGGATGATACTCTGGCACCTTTTAGAACGGCTCTTCCCTCATCTTTTCCAATCCCAATAACTTTCTTTTCTTTCTTTGTAAGAACAGGAAGCTTTGCAGATTTTCTATGCACTTTACTATATTGAGTTTTGAGTTCGTCTTTTCTTTCCAGAAGCTCGTCCTTGGACATAACCTTTCTGCCCACGTCGATCCCTCCTTTTGGTCTTAATATCCTAATTGATTTGGTGTACCCATAATGCAATTAGAACCATAGTGCTATGTTTTGTTAATCTAAACCAATAAGCTACTATCTAATCCTACTACTTCTTTCGTCCCTGCCGTGACCCCTATAGGTACGGGTAGGTGCGAATTCGCCTAATTTATGACCAACCATATCTTCAGATAAATATATTGGCACATGCTTTCTTCCATCATGCACAGCAATAGTATGTCCAACCATCTGAGGGAATATGGTAGATGCTCTAGACCAGGTCTTTATAACCCTTTTGTCGCCCTTTTCGTTCATTTCTTCAATTTTCTTTAATAGACTTTCACTTACATAAGGTCCCTTTTTTACTGATCTACCCATAGAATAAACCTCCTCCCGACACCTTATTTAACATTACGTTTTTTAACAATAAATTTATTACTTTGTTTCTTCTTTTTCCTTGTTTTATAACCCAATGTAGGTTTACCCCAAGGTGTAACAGGACTTGGCATACCAATAGGCGATCTACCTTCACCACCACCGTGTGGGTGATCGCTTGGGTTCATCGCAAGACCACGAACATGGGGTCTTCTACCCATCCAACGTGTTCTTCCTGCTTTACCTATGGTAACGTTTTCATTCTCAATATTTCCAACTTGACCAAGTGTTGCTTTGCAGTTTATGCTAACCATGCGAACTTCACCTGATGGAAGTCTTACTTGAGCATATTTTCCTTCTCTAGCCATAAGCTGAGCCATGTTTCCTGCAGAGCGCACTAATTGTCCACCTTTACCAGGCTTAAGTTCTATATTGTGAATAACAGAACCTAAAGGCATGTTTATAAGTGGAAGAGCATTTCCTACACGAATATCTGCTTTGGGGCCCGACATAATTTGGTCTCCAACTTTAAGACCATGTGGGGCAAGTATATAACGTTTTTCTCCATCAACATAATGAAGCAATGCAATATGTGCAGTACGGTTAGGATCATATTCTATCGATGCAACCTTTGCAGGTACATTATCCTTATCCCTCTTAAAGTCAATTATTCTATATTGCCTTTTTGCGCCACCACCACGGTGTCTTACAGCAATCTTGCCATGAGATCTACCGCCCGTTCTATTCTTTGGGGCTAAAAGCGTCTTTTCTGGAGTCTTTTTCGTTATCTCTTCAAAAGTAAACGCAGTCATGTTTCTTCTTGCAGGAGAAGTTGGTCGATATTTTTTTAATGGCATTACATTCACTCCTTTACCATAATTCATCATTCGTTAGCAGGCCGACTGTATAACCTATTCAACCGAATGGAATTTTTTATATTTTACAACTTAACTTTCTTTAATATCTTTAACGCTACTACATTCCACCGAATTCCTGAATCTCAGTCTTGTACTTCTTGCTTGTAGATACTTGTTTTCCATTCTTATCCAAGTATGCTACTGCCTGTGGATCGGTGTCAATTTTAACAATAGCCTTTTTCCATTTAGACGTTCTACCTTGGTGTACGCCCATTCTTTTTTGTTTTCCTATATAATTCATGGTATTTACGGCTATAACCTTAACATTAAAAAGCTTTTCTACAGCACTCTTTATTTCAGTCTTCTTAGCTCTATCTGCTACAATAAAGGTGTATTTCCCATCAGCCATATCATCGTTGCTTTTCTCAGTTATATATGGGCGAATAATAATATCTTCAGCAATTCTCATTATGCATACACCTCCTCAACTTTAGAAACAGCGTCCTTGGTAATGATAAACTTGTTATACTTCAAAATATCATAGGTGTTAATGGTATTCACAAGAGCTGTTTTTATTGTAGGTATGTTCCTAGCTGATTTCACTACTGTTGCATCAACTGCAGGAAGCACCACTAAAGCTGACCCTTCGATATTTAAATTGTTTAAAACCTTTAAAAACTCTTTGGTCTTAATTTCGCTAAGTGATAGTTCGTCTAAAACGATAACATCATTACCCAACACTTTGCTGGTTAATGCGCTTTTTAGTGCCAGCCTCTTTACCTTTTTAGGAACCGAATATCTGTAATCACGTGGTTTTGGAGCAAATGCTACGCCACCGCCCACCCATTGTACTGAGCGGATACTTCCATGACGTGCTCTTCCTGTTCCTTTTTGTCTCCAAGGCTTTTTGCCACCGCCTCTGACCTCACTAATAGTCTTAGTTGACTGTGTTCCTTGGCGTGAATTGGCTAATTGATTAACTACTACAGTATGCATAGCTATTTCATTCACCTCTACGCCGAATATGTCATCGCTGAGGTTTATATCCCCTACGACTTCACCCTTCATATTATAAACATCCACTTTTGGCATTTCAGGTCCTCCTTCCATAAAGTAATTCTTTAGGCCTTTACCGAATCTTTGATTGTTAAGAGCCCACCTTTTGGACCAGGAACCGCACCCTTAACCAATAGCAAGTTTCTTTCAGCATCCACGCGTATAACAGCAAGGTTTTGTACCGTTACTTTTTCAGCTCCCATGTGCCCTGGAAGTCTCTTACCTTTAATAACACGTCCTGGAGTCGCACTATTCCCTAAAGAGCCTACACCCCTGTGGTATCTGGAACCGTGTGACATAGGTCCCCTTGCCATTCCATAACGTTTAATCGTCCCCTGGAAACCTTTACCCTTAGAAACACCAGATATATCTACCCTGTCACCTTCGTTAAACATATCCTGAACTTTTAGCTCTTGACCGACTTCATAGGAATCAATATTGTCCAATCTGAATTCTCTCATATAACGTTTGGGAGAAACTGCAGCCTTTTCAAACTGACCCTTTGTAGGTTTATTAGCCCTTTTTTCTTTAATATCCTCAAATCCTACTTTAAGTGAATTGTATCCATCTATATCAGTAGTTTTCCTCTGGATAATAGATACAGGTCCTGCTTGGATGACTGTAACTGGAATTACAATACCTTCTTCAGTAAATAGTTGAGTCATGCCAATTTTCTTGCCAAGCATACATTTTTGCATCTTTATAATTCCCTCCTGTCATTGGTTCGTTTATAACGAACTTAACAATTTTAGCGCTTTATAGCTTGATTTCAATGTCCACACCAGCCGGAAGATCCATTCTCATTAACGCATCAACGGTCTTTGGTGTTGGAACTAGAATGTCAATCAATCTTTTATGAGTTCTCATTTCAAATTGCTCACGCGCATCCTTGTACTTGTGTGGAGCACGTAAAATAGTAATAATTTCTTTTCTTGTTGGTAACGGCACAGGACCTGAAACTTTTGCACCAGTCCTTTTTGCTGTTTCAACAATCTTTTCTGCCGATTGATCTAAAACCTGATGATCAAAGGCCTTTAATCGAATTCGAATCTTTTGTTTGTTCGCCATACATATGCCTCCTAAATCCATGTCTTCAACATAATTATCTGATGAAAACATTTTATTGTTTGTGCAACAACATTTTTTGTAATGACGCAACAAGTGGTTCTTCTCTGTACACTCTGCCGGGTGTGTCGCGATTACAGATATTAAAAACCCAGGACACAGCAAGTTGATCGGTATGACCTACACTTGCCAAACCTAGGCTCTGTAACAAAAATACCTCACGCACAATAAACATGCACAATGCAAGATGTACAGTGACTTGTCGCCCGGTTTCATTGAATCGGACATTCTCCATTGAAGTTCCCCAGTTAAGCTGGCCATCTCCAATTTCATCGTATGTCATGTCACAACAGGCAACATTATACTATAACCATTTTAACATTACAAGTACTTTTTTTACTTTTTCAATAATTTTTCCGAAAAATTTATTATTCACATTTATATATCAATTTAAGTAGGGGGAGATTCGGGTGCTTTTGTTTACGCCAGCGGAAATGCTTCGAAGCACATGCTGCCTACCCTATATACTAAACGTGATAATGAGCAACCCGTGAGCCTTTGACCACTTACTAAAAGCATCGCACAATTTAAGGCGATGTATTTAACTTAGTGCTTTTGCCTCAAAGGAAACAAACCACCCGAAGCATGCCCCCGGGGTGAGAGATTCGCAAACGAAGTTTACAGCCTTGCTTGGATGTGTGAGCCGCAAACGTTCAGAAACGACTCCACATTATGAGTGCATCCTCTTGATTGTCACTGTAGTACCCTTTTCTTCTACCCTCAACTTCAAAACCAAAGCTCTTATAAAGTGAAATTGCTTGAGTGTTACCGGCTCTTACTTCAAGCGTCAGACCCTTCAATTGCTTTTTGTGAGCTATATCGAGGATCTCCTGCATTAAGCCTTTACCTATTTTAAGCCCTCTATAAGAAGGAGCAACTGCGATATTCATTATGTGTCCCTCGTCTATTATGATCCACAAGCCTGCATAAGCAACTATAGCATTTGATATTTCAGCTACTAAATACAGACGGCTTGTGTTTTGAAGCTCTTGCCTAAACATTTCCTTTGACCAGGGAATAGTAAAAGAGCATTTTTCCACTTCCAACACTTTGTCTATATCATTGCTGCACATTTTTCTAACGGCAAATTCATTTTCCATGAGATTTATTCTCCGAAATGTCCTTCATTCTTTCGGCTTGAGATTTTCTATGATAATTAGGAGCTGCATGAAAAGCATCTGTTACTTTACCTTCTTGCTGCATTAGCCAAGCAAGATATGCTACAGTGGCTGCTCTATGCGTAAAAATATCATCGGATGCAAAGCGTGCATCAATACACTGCTCAATTATATAATCCTGATAAAGCGGAGTTGCGTCACCAACAAAATGAATAGGCATATTATAGGTTTTAAGTGTACTTATCAGCTCTTCTATCGCTAAACCGCCCTCTTTTAATAGAACAGATACCGAATCCTGCTGGGTTTTATAAACACCCGAGTACACCTGACGGTTTCTTGCGTCCATGATGGGGCATACCAAACGCTCCTGTTCATTAACAGTACAGGCTAGCGCCATGAGAGTTGATATTTCACAGACAGGTTTGTTTAAAGCATATGCCATTGCCTTAATGGTGACAACTCCAATCCGCAAGCCGGTAAATGAGCCAGGACCATTGGCAACTGCAAACAAATCAATATCCTCGGGTTTACAATCAACCATTTCCAGTAATGATTTAATAATTGGAATAACCTTTTGCGAATGGGTTTTCCCATTACGAATGGATATTTCACCTGTTAAAAAGCCATCATTTGAAATGGCTGCAGTTGCTGTTGCTGCAGAAGTATCTAACGCAAGTATAATCATTTTTCCTCCAGTCCCTTAACGGTGATTGTTCGTCCACCATCTAAACGTTCAAAATGAATCCATATTGAGTGATTTGGAATTAAATTTTTTATTAGATCTGCCCACTCAATCACACAAATATCATCTTCATATAAATATTCTTCAAAACCTATTTCAAATAACTCTTCCTCATCAGAAATACGATAAACGTCAAAATGGTGAAGATTAAACCCCATCCCTTCATAGCTATGGACTAATGTAAACGTTGGGCTTGTAATGTAATCATCAATACCTAATCCTCTTGCGATTCCCTTTACAAACGCAGTTTTCCCTGTCCCCAAATCACCTGAAAGAGCAAGGATATCTCCTCTTTTAAGCTGCCCTGCTATCTTTTGACCCAGTCGTATTGTCTCCAATTCATTGTTAGTAACCTTTTTCCACATATTAACCTAACCTTAAACCCTTATAGTGTTCATTAATCATTCATCCCCACCCACACCTTTACAATCTCGAACAATGTAGTTTCAAGGTGAGGGTTTTATGTTTGTTTACAATAAACCTTCTTGCCTATGCCTTGCTATCGCATGGCTATATGAGTATTTTGCAATGTTTCAAGCTTTGCATGTCATTGTACTCTGTTGTACGTTACTTTGTTATATTGTAGCACACACAAAAAAGGCTTCAAGCCATATGAAAAAAAACCTTCATTTTTTAAAATGGGTGTTACAGCTCACTGCTATATCTCAAAACAAAAAGAGAATGGACGCTAACAAATGGGGTCTTACACCTACTTGGTAGCCTAGTTTGCTAAGCTAAAGACTTACTTTTTTATTAGATTTCCCCCTTCATCTTTAACCAACCCAAACAGCTTTATCATAAACTGCGGAACAGGGATGCCCAGCATTATCAAGTTTTGTATTATACTCAAGCCCTCTGTACCTATAAGATAGATATACACTGCAATTGCAATTGAATTCTCTATCCTCACATTGATACTTGAGCTTTTTGCAAGATAATCAATTAAAAATTCCAGCATTATAGTAATAAGTATTAGCACTAAATACATCAGCTTCTTTATTGCTCCTGTAATACCCTTCCTATAATTAAATCCCCCATTTTTTATCATTCCGCAGATAATTCCAGTTATATAGTCTAAAATCATGAATATTGCCAAAAGAACAAATAGCTCCTGCATTGATTTAGAAATATATGCAAGGACAACTACCAAGGCTCCTATTAATGTTTTAGTTTCAAAAGCCTGAATTAGACTGTTCATTCTTACTCCCCCTATATTAAACAATTCTAATTCAGTATATGCAAATACTTAAAATATGACATGTTTCTATAGAGGGCTTTTACAATTTTAACATAATATTAACGATAATAAATGTATTCTCGTTTTAACACATTGCGCATACCACCGTAAAAAAAATGGGAGTGTAAGCACTAAATGTACTTACACTCCCAAAAGATAACTAAATGTACTGGTAACTTTATTTATTGTAGCTTATTTACGCCATTCGTCGTACTGTCTTTGCATTTCTGCAATTAGCTCATCAACGCCTGCAGCATTAAGCTCTTTCTTAAACAGTTCTAATGTCGGTGCAACCTCTACCGCACCTGTGAATAGCTGTTTGTAGTAAGCTTGAACAACACTCTTACAGGATGAGATTTGAGTTTCAACATTTGTTTTGTCAAACATAAATCCAAGGCTATCCATTACTATACCAGCATCATTGAAAGCAAGGAATCTATCCCATTTGTCTGGTTCTTCGTTGTCCATTAGGAAGTCTATGAACTGGTCTCCAAATTTCCAACCATGACCTGGGTTATAAGGTGAGCTATCAGGATCGATGATTGAAATAACATTATCAGATATCTTCTTATAGTGTACGTCCTCAAGACCATAGTTTATAAGGTTTTTGAAGTACTTGTCGGTATACAATAGTTCGATGAATTGGAAAGCTTTTTCAGGGTTTCTTGAAGCTGTAGGGATTGAAAGTAGAGCACCTGTGGTCTCACGATTTGACATAACAGGTGTTGTTACATCAATCTGAACCCATTCAATACCCGTAGTTGCCATAACTTCAGCATCCTTACCAGGTTTTAAGGATTGAGAAGCTGAGAAATATTTTCCTGATTTCAAGAGCTCGGCATGATTTTGCATGGTTGCAGCATCTTTATGTATATAGCCTTTGTTTGCCCAATCTCTCATAAGCTCATAATGCTCTATGCTTTCTGGAGCAAAGAAATGGTTTATGATGGTTGAGTCTCTGTTATCTGGATACAAAGCACCAGGAACATCATCGTCACTTATACGATCCCAGTCAAGAAGCTGGAAAGGAGCATCCATAGTAGCAATACAAATTGGTGTTATTTCTGGCTCACTATCCTTAATTGTCTTTAGGAATGGCTCTAGTGTTTCTGTCGATGTGATTTTGCTTACATCCATATTGTACTTATCAACAAGATCTTTCTTTAGCAAATAACCCCAGTTATGTACTTTTTCCTTATTGGTTGGTACTCCATAGTTTTTGCCATTGATTGCAGAACCATTAAGGAAGTCTTCACCCAAAATATCCTTAACTGCTGGATATTTTTCTATGTACGGATTAAGTTCTTTAAAATAACCTGATGTGGCATTCACATTGTAGTTCGCTGCCCAACTTGCAGTAAATACAATATCAATTGGCTCACCAGCCGCCAAAGCTGTGTTAGCTTTCTGGTCGTAATCGTCACCCCAACCAAATACGTTTAATTCAAGTTCAACATTTAACTTGTCCTTAAGGTATTTGTTTGCTTCTGCTATCACCTTTGGTGTATCGGGCTCTTGTCTGTTCCCTATTAAATACCAGGTAAGCTTAACAGTTGGTCCTGCTTGCCCACTAGAATCGGGTTGTGTAGTTCCGCCTGGTACCACTGGTACACAAGCACTAAGTGTAAGACTCAATGCTAGAATTATGAGTAATGCTATGCTGTAAATTTTCTTTCTTCTGGACATAAAATTCCCTCCTTAAAATATATAACTATATAAAACCGATTATCGGTTCTATCCTTTAACAGCACCAATTGTAAGACCTTTTATAAAGTACTTCTGGAAAAAAGGGTATGCGAATATTATAGGACCTATGGATATAACTGCAATTGCCATTCGTGCACTTTCACTTGGCATATCAGCCAACACCTTTGATGATTCTGAAAACTGAGCACTACCACTAGCAAGATATTGTATACTGTTCAGCGTTTGGTACATTAAATATTGAATGTTGTATAGCTTGTTATCTGTAATAAATACAAGAGGAAGCCACCAATCATTCCAGTATGCTAATGTACAAAAAAGTGCTATTGTAGCCACCCCTGCCTTACAAAGCGGCAGTACAATTACAAAAAATGTTCTAAACTCACCCGCTCCATCAATTTTTGCTGATTCAATAATTGATTCAGGAATGGTGGTCTTAAAAAACGTCCTCATTATCATCATGTACCAAGCATTCATCAAGTAGGGGACTATCAAAATCCAAATTGAATTTTTAATAGGTATAAGCTGTGTGTAAACCATATACCATGGGACAAGTCCACCACCGAATATCATTGTAAAGTATGCAAAAAATGAGAAGAAATTTTTATATTTAAAAACCTGTCTGGATAATGGATAAGCATAAAAGCAAATAACAAATACACTTAATATTGTTCCCACTACCGTTACTAGGATTGAAACACCATATGCTCGCCATATTGTATCACCGGCTGTAATTACATAATCATATGCCTTCAATGATAACGTTTTGGGAAAGAAGGTGTATCCATCAACCAATAATTCCTTTTCATTTGTGAAGGAAATTATTATTATTAATAGGATTGGAGCAATGCATAGGACACAATTGGCGACAAACAACAAATTTATAAAGAAATTGCTTGTAGTTGATACTTGATTCCCAATACTTTTATGCAATTTATTTTTTTCAATATTACTACCATCAACAACTTCAAAAGATTTATCCATGCTTTTGCCTCCTAAAACAGTGCCTTATCCCTATCTATCTTCCTAACAATATAATTAGATGTAAAAACAGTTATACATCCCACAATAGCTTGATATGTGCCTGCCGCTGCTGCCATAGAAATATTGTTAGTGTTTCTCAATGACCTATATACATAAGTGTCAATAACATCTGTGACAGAATAAAGCTGGCCACTGTTACGCGGAACATTATAAAACAAACCAAAGTCCGCATTAAATATCCTGCCCACTGCAACAAGTGTCATAATAATCATTACTGACTTCAAAAGTGGTATTGTAATAAACCTTATTTGCTGCAACTTTGAAGCTCCATCAATTTCTGCTGCTTCATAGTACTCAGTATCAAGCCCTGATATTGTGGCTAAATATACAACTGTGTTATAACCTGTATATTTCCACAATTGAAAGAAGGTAAGTATAAAGGGCCAGTATTTAGGCTCAAAGTACCACCTAACAGCGTCTACACCAAAGACAGAAAGAATGCCTCTATTTATGAATCCGCTCTCAATACTGAAAAGAGAATATGCAAGGTAGCTAACAACTATCCAAGAAAGAAAATACGGTAAAAACATTAGGCTCTGGTAAACCTTTGCCGAACGTTTATTGGTTATTTCATTAAGTAATATTGCAAAAGCAACAGGAATAACTAACCCTAATATAATGAATAAGAGATTGTATAATATTGTATTTCTTGTAATGGTGTATGCATAAGGGGTTTTAAAGAAAAACTCAAAGTTTTTTAATCCAACCCACTCACTTTTAATTATACTGCTTGCAAAGCTACCATGAAAACGATACCTTTTAAAAGCTATTACTATTCCAAACATGGGTATGTAGTTATTAATAATGAGAACTAAAACTCCTGGAATTAACATAACAAAAAGAGCCCAGTTTTTCTTAACCTCATATAAAAAGCCTTTATTCACATTTGGTTTTATTACCGTTGTCTTACTGCTGCTTTTTGGCATTATTCCATCTGCCTTTCTTTTTAGTTATTTATGAAATTATATAGCTATTTCTTGTTGGGTTTTATCGCAAAAGTTTTATATAAATATTAAATTTAAGACACAGCTTAGATTGTATATATACTTTATCAGAACTGTATTATTATCTAAATGGATCATATTGAGCTATCTTGCATAATATTGACAACCTTATTGCAAATTATACGACAAAAAAGTCCACCAAAATATTGGTGGAGCATTTTACGGTATTACATATTTAAGCGGTTATTTTTCAAATATTCTCATGCAAATACATTGCAATGATCATTTCCCAACAAGCGTGGAATCTCTAAATTCCGTGGGAGATATACCTTCATATTTTTTGAAAAGACGCGAGAAATAATGTGCATCGCTGATTCCAACTTCTTCAGCCACTTCATAGGTTTTGTATTGCGAATCTATTAACAGCTCTTTTGCTTTTTCTACCCGTAATCCGTTCAAATAGTCTATAAAATTTACACCTAGTTCTTTTTTAAACATCCTACTTAAATAGCTGGTGCTAACATAGACAT
>DASRMZ010000097.1:0-7965 GCA_035647675.1 Thermoclostridium sp.
ATCTATGTTTTCTTCAGTGATATTATAAATAATTTTACAAACTATATCAATGGATCGTAAGGTGTTTTTGAAGTGTCTAATTGAGATGTCCCACTTGTCATTTCACTATCTTCTTTTTCTGCAATCTCTTCCGCTATTTCTTAAAACTCTTCAATTAAGTCCTCACTAATTTCAGTGTCTCCTGCATTATATGCTAAAGAGGACATATCCTTTTTTGTATAAATGGAATATAGATTTCCTCCTTAATTTTCCATGCAGAATCTTTATTTAATCCCACATCGTCCTCCATTAGCTTCCATTTTGTTTTCAATATATCATAAATAACACCATTTAACAATATGCACCTAAAATTAACATAAATTGAAAAGCAATCAGAGATTCTCGATTCATCAAATGTATCCACATACTTCTCCTCACCTATATTTATGATAGATCTTTATTATATTTAGTCTGGCTCATTCGGAATAGATATTACCCATACTAAATAAACTTCCCCTTCTCAAAAAATATTTTTAAAAAATTATTGACTCTACCGTTACGTTATAGTTTATAGTAACAATTGAAGGGAGTGATGCAATATGAAAGTGAAAGCAGTTGCTGATTTAGTGGGTATTAGTGTGCGCACACTACATCATTACGATGAGATTGGTTTACTAATCCCAGAGGAAACCACTGAGTCTGGTTATCGAGTATATTCTGACGAGAATCTCGAGGCACTGCAACAAATTTTATTTTTTAGAGAACTTGGCTTCCCTTTAAAGAAAATCAAAGAGATCATTGATAGTCCATCATTTGAGCGACAAGAAGCATTAGAAATGCAACATAAAATGCTACTTGAAAAGAAAAATCGGCTCAACAAGATGATTAGGACTATCGAGAAAACCATTAAGCATTCGAAAGGAGAAATTGAAATGTCCAATAAAGAGAAATTTGAAGGCTTTGATTTTAGCCACAATCCATATGAACAAGAAGCAAGGGAAAAATGGGGTGATAAAGCAGTCGATGAAGCTAATGAAAAAGCAAAAAATATGACTTTTTCTGATCAGGAAAAGTTTAACGAAATCTATCGCAATCTGGCTACGCTTCGCCATCTTTCACCTGATTCTAACAAGGCTCAAGAAGGGATTGATGAGTGGTACCATTTCTTAAATAAAATTGGTAACTACTCTCCTGAGGCTTTCAAAGGATTAGGACAAATGTATGTGAACGATGAGCGTTTTACTAAAAACATTGATAAATTTGGTGAAGGCTTGGCTGCATTCATGTGTGAAGCCATGTCAATCTATGCAGACAAACAAAAAAAAGAATAAAATTTTTATAAAACTACTTTCATCAAAGTTCAATGACAGTTTTAAAACAAATGGTAATAATCCTATACGACCACTTCACCTAAGCACTAAGACAGAACATTAACATTATCCCTCGCCAGCTCCGCTTGACGAGGGTTTTTGTTTTTATATTGTTATTGAAATTGTGCTGTTCTATGTCGATTTAATGGTATTATTAATTTTATAAAACATAAATGGAGCTTACATATGAATTGTGGCAAACGGGTCATGCAACCGTAATGTCAGCAATGCAAAGCAGCTAAATATACGCATTGCATTGCCTTAACAATCAAACACAAACACAAGGGCTGCAAACGATGCTAAATATCTACGTTTACTCCTCCACCTGATAATCAAACCAATCAAAATACGCTGGAGCTGTACATTTCTTCCCATTACCAGATGCATACAAACCAAAGTAAACGCCTGTAAATCCTAAAACACCTGCTTCTGTTGAAACAAACTGTGTTCTGGCAGTTCCTAAAGTCTGTAACGATTCTTTATCATATCCGAAGGAGAAAGTATATTCATACATATCCGCAGTTATATCCAAAATCACAGGGCCATCATCAACTGGCTTTTTATATGCAATATATGACATATCACCTACCACCCTACGTACTTGCACTTCCCGTACGCCTGCTGACTTTGTTATAAAGAAATCATAGTGGTGTTCGTTGTTTAAATATATTGTCATTCCAGCTTCTTCATTATCTGCTGACGGATTAAATTCAATCAATGTCTGTGCTGTACAATCAAAGTGCTGCTGTCTTCTACCTATAAATGTTGGCGAATCAGTCTGGTCAAGTGTTATTTCACTTCCGTAAAGAGTAAGGTATCCCTTGCGTTCACTCAACGACCAAGTGTTTTCATATGGATTTCTAAGAAAATTCCAATATATTTTTAGTTTATCTTCATCAAAATCATCCTTTAATTCAGGCTCTTTCATAGAATGAAATGGCAGACAATCGGCCTCCATTTCAAGATCTACAGTTCCGTTTTCATTAAATACAGGCCAACCATCCTCATCAAAAGTTACAGGAACGAGAAATGTTTCTCTGCCAAGATGATGAAAATACTTTCTGGTATATCTAAAGCCTAAAAAAACAGCCCACCAGCTTCCGTCATGTGCTTGAACTAAGTCAGCATGTCCTGTGCCTTGAATAGGATAACCTTTACGATCTCTATGTGTGAGTACTGGGTTTCTTGGGCAGGACTCAAAAGAACCCCACGGTGATTTGCTTCTTGCTATTGTTACCATATGACCATATTCCGTTCCTCCCTCAGCGATCATCAAATAGTATACACCATTAATTTTGTATAGATGAGGTGCCTCAGGTGCACTTCCACCCGTGCCTGACCATATGTGCTTTACAGGTGTCAGTCGTTTACCAGTCTTTATATCTATCTCTGATTGAGAAATCCCACTTTTTCCGTCTACTTTTTCATTAGTTGTATAATACACTTTTCCATCATCATCAAAGAAGAGTGAAGGATCAATTCCACCCTGTTCTACCCATATTGGTTCAGACCAATCTCCTGCAGGATCTGTGGTGGTAACATAGAAATTGCCCTGATCTGCTTTATTTGTTGTTGTCATATAAAATGTCCCATTATGATACCTAATGGTCGGAGCCCAGATCCCACCCGATGCAGGAGCATTGTGTAGCATAAGCTGGGACTGTCTTGTAAGACAGTAATTTATATGCTTCCAATTTATTAAATCCTTGCTATGATAAATCGGCACACCCGGGAAGAATTCAAATGAACTTGTAATAAGGTAATAGTCCTCCCCAACTCTGCAAATGCTTGGATCAGGATTAAACCCAGGAATAATCGGATTGTTGTACTTAGCTTTTGGCATATTGTAATGTTCCTTTCTTAGAATAATTTAGGTTTTAAGTACAGTTTAATTCTTTAAATAATATGATATCAGTTTTCAGTTAATTTTACTATGAGAACAGGAAAAAGAAAGAAAAAGCCCCGTACAAGGCAGTTCTTACTCTCAATCCCTCATAGTTTATTTGTACTAATCGAGCTGCACGTTTTGGATATTAACATAATAAAACGCACCCTGTTTAGTATAACCCAAAAGAACCGAATGATTGTGTAGTTTTACACAAAAAACTTACCCTTGTTTTGCTCCCCTGTGTTGCTCTGTATTGTTATATTTATATATATATAGGGTATAAATACAATTATTAGACCAAAAAAGAAAGGAAGAGGGCTGATATGACAAATTATTCTAATATGTTCTCCAGGTTCAAGATTAAGAACATGGATCTTAAAAATCGCATTGCACTAGCACCTATGGGAACCTTTTCGGAAAATAGAAATGGTTCGCCTAATGAAAAACAGATTGAGTACTACAGAGCACGAGCCAGAGGTGGAGTTGGGTTGATAATTTTAGAAGGTCAGTATACGACCAATAAAACCGACCCTTGGATTGATTATGTGACCATTGCAGGTACAGATCAGCAAATGCAGGGCTGGGCACTTTTGGCTGAAGCCTGCCATGCTGAAGGAGCTAAAATCTGTCTTCAGCTTAGCTGTGGGCTGGGGAGAAATGCATTCCCATTCTCAGATGAGCAAATGGTGTCAGCTTCGGCAGTTCCCTCATTCTACATGCCCGATACACTTTGCCGACCTTTGACCATTGATGAGATTCATGACATCGTGGAGCATTACCGTATTGCAGCTCGTAATGCAATCCGTGCTGAAGCAGACGCCGTCCAAATTCATGCCCATGCTGGATATCTGATTGATCAGTTCATGACACCCATTTGGAATAAGCGTGAAGATGAATATGGTGGAAACTTTGAAAATCGCATGCGTCTTGTTACAGAGATATACCATGCCATTCGTGGTGAAGTTGGAGAGGATTACCCTGTTTTAATTCGTATGGCTGCCACCCACGATTTCCCTGGAGGTCGTACAATTGAAGAAAGTATAGAAATTGTAAAATATCTCGAAAAGCTTGGAATCGATGCATTTGATATTGATGTGGGCAGCTATGAAGATAAACAGTGGATTGTTCCTTCCATTTATGCTGGAGAAGCCTGTATGGTGGACTATGCAGCAAAGATTAAAGAAGCTGTAAGTGTTCCGGTATTAAACGCTGGTAACTTTACACCAGAATCTGCTGAGAAAGCCTTAGTTGATGGGAAATGCGATATTGTAATGTTTGGGCGTCAGCTGATTGCAGACCCAGATACTCCTAATAAGCTTTTAGATGGCGAAGGCGAGGATGTACGCCCCTGCTTGTACTGTAACCAAATTTGCGTTGGAAGGCTATATGAAAATAGGGTGATTTCCTGTGCCATTAATGCCCAAGCTGTATTTGAAAAAGATTACCCAATACAAAAAACTAACAAGCCTCGCAAGGTTGCTGTTGTAGGTGGTGGACCTGGTGGAATGGAAGCTGCTCGTGTAGCTGCACTGCAAGGGCATCAGGTAACGCTCTATGAAAAGCTGGATGTATTAGGTGGCCAGATTAATGCAGCGGCTACACCTCCATTTAAAGAAAGACTACGTAAATTTGACCAATGGCAAAAGCTTCAAATTGATAAACTCGGCGTTAAGGTTGTTTTCAATAAAGAAATTACTGCCGACTCACCAGAGCTAAAAGAAGCAGACCGTATCATCGTTGCAACTGGTGCAAAGCCCTTTACTCCAAGCATCCCTGGAATTAAAAATGATAATGTAGTAGATATTTTGGATGCGCACCTATATCCTGAACGCATTAAGGGTGACAACATCGTAGTGTGTGGTGGAGGTGAATCAGGTTGTGATTGTGCTCTGGAGCTTGCTATGCTAGGCAAAAATGTTACAATCCTTGAAATGCAGGATGCCTTAGCACCTAATGCATTGATAGACAACCGAAATCCCCTATTATTCCGTCTTAACGATTATAACGTAAAGCAATTGACCAGTCACACTGTTAAGGAAATAACACCTGAATATGTTCTTACAATAGATGCTCATGGTGTAGAAAAGAAAATTCCTGCAGATTCAATTATAACGGCTTTTGGTATGCGCCCTAACTCTGAGCCTGCAAACAACATTGCACAAAAGTATCCAACTACAGCTATTGTTGGTGACTGTGACGAGGTATCTCAAATATCTAAAGCAGTTCGTGAAGGATTTTTCGCTGGCTGGAGTATCCACTAATATTAGGCTATTTGGGAGTATCTATAAACATTAAAATATTTAGTTGCAAGTCAAGTGTACAATATTATTAAATGTTATTATAGGTAAAAACATGTTCAGGCTTGACTTATTTACTCGTTTGCTAATGAGTAATAATTCAAGCCTGAACATCATTCTAACCATATGTTATACCATATTCATAATAAATAAAAAGTAAGCTCTGCACTTTATTCTAATTAGCCTAAATTACATACCCATTTCTTCTTTGAGTTTTTGAAGTTCTTCATCAACAGAAGCAGAATCTTGGCCTGCATACTTTTCTTCAAGCTGCTTAGCTTCATCTATTGGTTCCATATTCAGCTCACTCATTGCATTTGCTTCATCAAGCATCCTGTTAGCCTTTTCTTCCATTCTCTTAAAATTATCCTCGGCTCCCTGAGATTTCTTTGAAGTACTGCTAACTTTATTTATGGTTTCCTGTGTTTTTGCTACTGCAACCTTAGACTTAATAACCTGTTTACGAGCCCTTAAAGACTCAATATCTGACGTAAGCTTATCATGCAACTGACGCATTTTAACTGCATTTTCATGAGCAGCTGCATATGCTGTCATAAGTCCAGCACCAATATTTTCAATCTCCTGTTTTTTAGCTATAAAGACACGTGCATCGTTTTCATTACCGGCTGCAAGAGCCTTTTTAGCAAATTCTGCATACTTAGTTACCTCTGCCTGGTTTTCATCTACCAAGCGTTTTGTGCGAGTTTCCTCTGCCATAACCCCTGCTGTACTGCGTTTAACCTCGGCAAGATCATCCATCATATTATTTAAGTACTGGTCTATCATTTTTGATGGATCTTCCATTTTGTCAAGGAGTGCATTCACATTTGATTTAATAATATCTCCGAATCTTTCTAATATTGCCATATAATCTCCTCCTAGAATTTATTGCACTGTCCATTTTGGACAGAAAATGCCTTATTATTCCGAATCCTTTTGCTCATACTTTTTGGCAAGATCCTCCGCCTCAGTACTTCCAAACTGGTCCAATGGTGTGTTAAGAATTTTCTCCCGTTGTTCGCGTTCGAGATTCTTTTGCTGCTTTGATTTTTGCCACCATTTGAATAAAACAACAACTATTATAAGAACCCCTACTACAATAAAGAAATATGACCATGGTGAACGTGTGACGGTCATGATTCTATCGGCAGCTTCACTGAAGGCTTTGCTAAACAATTCTTCCTCGGTCAATCTGGTATCATAGTAGTATCGATCAATATAATCAAGCAGGATATCTGCAGCTTCGTTGTCAATGACGGTTTTTGCCTGTGCCCCACACAAATAGTAATCAAGATTTTCATCACCATATTCAAAGAAAATAAACAACAAATGTGCCTCATCGGTAAACAATTCATCATAAAGATTATTTGAAAATATTTCAAAATCTTCTGTTTCCGGATAATGTGTACCATTAATAGTATCAGTAATATACAAGTATGGCTGTACACCAGTCTTATTGTAGAAATTTTTCAATCCCGCCTCAAGTTTTGTCCTATTCTTAATCCAACCTAAATCATCTGTATAATACCCTGTTTCATTTACTGAACCTTTAGGTAGAGCAACACGCTCTATAGTTGATTTAGTTACCTGTAAACCGCCATTGTTATTGTTAAAATTATTCGACAATATAAGAAAAAGAACAATAACCAATATGGTGATAACAAGTGCGGTAATAATGGTTGTACTACAGCCTGCACCCGAAGCTCTAGCAGTTCTTGACCCTCCACCGCCTTTATTGTAGTTGATAAAGACCGGTCTATTATTTATACTTGGAGAACTTCTTGCAGCAGAACTTCCACGATAAAAGCTGGAGCCCGTCCTACTTGAACTTCCGCGAAAAGAGCTGGAGCTCGCCCCACTTGAACCTCCGTGAAAAGAACTAGAAGAGGTTCTACTTGACCTACCGCTACTACTGCTACTTCTGCCACCACTACTTCTACTACTGATACTTCTACCACCACTACTTCTGCTGCTGCTACTTCTACCTCCGCTGCTTCTTAAAGAACTTCTGCTACCACCACTTCTGCCGCCACTTCTACTCATTTTCCCCATCCTCCGATATGTATAAAATAAGGTATTTACATCCATGTAGACAATGCAGCTACCAAAAAGCCAGACATTCCCTAAGCTATATTATATAATAATATCTTATACAAATATTTGGTATAATTCAATAGATAATCTCATTTTCACATAAATTAAACTGCTTCCCTTTTTTACTCCCGTAGGAGGATTTTGCGATGCTACATATTTTTTGTACCGCTGTTCAATAAGCACATATTGTACAGCTAATATTTTATTTACATACATCTCAAACGCCTTTATAGGCTACTCACTTATATTCATATGCTTTATTTTTCTCTTTTTAATAAATCATTTGTTTAGAATGACTATTTTTGTTACGTATATGGTAAGAAATAGTCTGAAATAT
>DASRMZ010000098.1:0-2710 GCA_035647675.1 Thermoclostridium sp.
AAAGAGAACAAGACGTCCTTAAAAAGGTTAATTCATATTTGGAACATGAAGAATTTTCCGATGAACTGGAACTGCTGTACAACCAAATATTAAAAATCAGCAAAAAACTGCAATCAAAATATTTGTTTCCCTCTAATATCATACTTGTCGGTTTCATGGGAAGCGGTAAAACCTCCGTAGGTACCGAACTTTCAACCTTGTTGGAGATGGATTATATAGGCACGGACGATATAATCGTAAAAGATTCCGGAATATCTATAAATGAAATTTTTAATGCCTACGGTGAGGCCGAATTTAGAAAATTGGAGAGAAAAACAATAGAGGGTTTAAAGGACACGAAAAACACCATCATCTCCTGCGGCGGAGGCGTAGTGTTAGATTCTACAAATATTGAATTGTTAAGGGATAACGGTAAAATAGTGTGGTTGAAGGTATCTCCCGGGGAGATCCTCAATCGCCTTTCAAATGACGACAGCAGGCCCCTGCTAAAAGATAGTTTTACCCTAAAAGGGTTATCAGAGATATTGAAAAACAGATTACCTCTGTATGAAAATGCCGGCGATATAATTATAGATACTGATAAAAAGGATGTACAAGAGATAGCCAAAGAAATTATTGAAAAATTGCTTGAATGTTAGGTATTGCATGATTGCCTAATTATGCGTCATAAGAGGGCAGACACACAGGTCTGCCCCTACATTCTAGAAATGGGAAATCGGAGGCCAGTATTCCAAGCCGGTAGTAGGGGGCTGTCGGTAAATAACTGATTTTGTCCCGATGAGCTAAAAATGAAAAGAACCCTCAAGAATCTGGGCTTTGGAAATTGCCTTTACTCTTGCCGGGTTCTATTTTTGTATTGGAAGTATTAATTTAGTGCACACCAAATAAAGGTATCCAACTTTGATGCTGCTTTTTTCTTAAGCTGCTATCTCGGCAGTTTTACCCTTAAATTCTTTGATTTCTCCTTTTATAAATTTATGATATTTGTTTAGATTTCGTCCAAACAAATATATAATAAATTCTTTATATACCTTTTTGAAACTGCGATAATTGAATCGCCTGAACCTGTCGTTTTCCTTAATATCACCGAAATGGCCTTCTGTCTGGATTGAGCGGATTTGACGGTTTAAAATGCCCTTTTCACTTTGTATGTTTTCATGTGACTTTGCCTTTAACTCTTCCCAGTTCTCATTAACTTTCATGATTTTGTTCTTGTTTATATCTTTTTCTTCGTCATATTGATAAAGGCATTGAGCCTTGAGCGTACAGCCGCTACAGTCGCTGCAGGCATACACTTCAAAGGTGCGGTTTAATTCGTTCTGTCTTCTGGTTTCTGTTCTCTCGTGAATAAGTTTTCTGCCATCACTGCATAAGTAATAATGTGTATCCCCTTCTTTTACCTTTTCCATATTGTAGTGTCGGCCGATTTCATTTTTGTAGGCTCTTGTCTTCATTTTTTCGTGGGTTTGTAGTTTGATGTAACTTTCAATTCCTTCTTCCTCTAGATAACTTAGGTTTTGTTCACTACTGTATCCGCTGTCTGCTGTGACTTCTTCTAGTATCTTTCCGAAAGTCTCTTTGTGTTTTTCCAGCACGGGGATGAGGGTATTATAATCGGTTCTGTCATTGCTGATGTGGGTGTGGATGATGAAATAGTTTTCTACAGCTATCTGTACGTTGTATGCTGGTTTGAGCTGCCCGTTTTGCATATGATCATCTTTCATGCGCATGAAAGTTGCTTCCAAATCTGTTTTTGAATAGCTATTTCTATCCGGACCCATTATCTTAAAGTGATTTTGGTATTTAAGCAGGCGGTTTCCACACTCTTCAATCTCTTCGTAAAGTTTTTGGATTTCGGATTTTTGCTGTCCTTTACCGGATACAAAACTCAAGTCTTCCCCCTTGGCTATTTTCGTGAGGTTTGTCTGTAGCTTCAATAATTCCAAAGGGGATATGTTGTCGATCTCCAGGATGGTGTTATTGGATATTTTCTTTTGATTGGTTTTCTTGCGTTCCCGATTCTTTTGGATGATTTCACGAACTCTGTCCATCCCTTCGATGACGAACATTTCTTCTTCCCTCAGTCCATATTTTTTGTCGTAGCCGGTCCCTGTGATGAGGGTGTTGTATCTTGAATAGAGTTCATCGACCTTATCAAGCAGTCCTGCTAAACGATAATTTATGCTGCCACGCCATACGAAGGTGTATCGGTTGGCATTGGCTTCAATCTTTGTGCCATCTATGAACAAGCTTTTAAGAGTTACAAGGCCTTCTCGCTGAAGAATCCTGATGAACTGATAGTGTAGATCATCAAGGATTTCTCCGCTAAGTTTGTTGTTTATGAAGTCATAGAAGGCATCACGTTGGGGCCTTTCACCATTGCTAAGCCATATAAAGGCTATATCCCTTTCGCATAGTTCCACTATTTGGTCAACAGCTTTAACTCCTCTCATATTTGCATAAGTCATTACTGCAAACTTCATAATAGGATTATAGCCTTTTCTTCCCTTGGTAGAATATCTGGCGGTGAGGCCAGAGAAGTTCATCTCCTCCATTACTTTTTTAAGGGTATAGACGGGATCGTCTGCCGGTAATCCTATTTGATAAAGATTAAAGTTAATAGCCTGTTGCCCTATTCCGAAAAATTGGTTATAATATGTATTGTTCATGTTAGTTACAGTATACACTGTAACGGAGGAAAGATGGTTCT
>DASRMZ010000099.1:0-4072 GCA_035647675.1 Thermoclostridium sp.
AATTAATTCCAAGCTCAACCGTTGAATACAACTTTGAAATTGACTACACAAACTTGTAATTTGTATAATAATTCTATATTATAGTAATATATTGATTTTTATATAAATATATTGTTTTTTAAAAGGATATATGGGTAAGTAAATAAGAGTAGTTACAAATGACCAAATGACTATAATAAGCATTATTTGCTAGTAAGGAGGGTAACTGTTTTGAATAAATATGTTTGTCTAGTGTGCGGATATATCTATGATGAAGCAAAGGGTATTCCAGAAGCAGGAATTTCACCAGGTACATCATGGGATGATCTGCCAGTTGATTGGGTTTGTCCTTTATGTGGTGCAACAAAGGCTGAATTTGAAGAACAAAACACAGCGGGTTCACCAGCCAAGAAGGCAAAAACGGTGATTGAACCACCAACCGATATGAAAGAGATGTCGGCAATGGAAGTTAGTGCTCTTTGTTTTAATTTGGCACTTGCATGTGAAAAGCAGTATAAGAAAGAAGAATCTGCATTATTTACAGAACTTGCTGACTATTTTAAGTCTGCTGCAGCACCGGCACAGGATCCGAATTGGGATAAGCTTAGTCAATTAATAAACAAAGATCTAAATGAAGGTTTTCCAAGTGCTAAAGCCACTGCAACAGATGCTAAAGATCGAGGCGCACTGCGTGCCCTAGTATGGTCTGAAAAAGTTACTCGCATACTCAACTCAATAATTTCAAGATACCAAAAAGAAGGCGACGCCATGGTGGAGAATACTGGTGTTTATGTTTGCACCATTTGTGGCTTTGTGTCCATAGGAGATACACCGCCAGAACTTTGTCCAGTGTGTAAGGTTGCAAACTGGAAGTTTGAAAAAGTTGAAGGGGGTAATGGGAATGGCTAAGAAATATGCAGTGCGCAATTTGCGTTTATGTACAAAGGACTGCTTATGTCTCCATGTCTGTCCTACAGGTGCAACCAACACCGAAAACAGCATCATTGATGTTGAGACGTGTACAGGCTGTGGAGATTGTGCAGATGCTTGTCCATCGGGTGCAATATCTATGGTTCCCGTAGAATATCCGCCTCAGCAACCAAAAACCAAAGAAGTTGTTGGACAGATGAGAGCTCTTATGCGTAGCAAGAGCGAACAAGAGAATATTGCTGTTGGATTGTCGGGTAAACTAGCTACTGCAGTAGAAAAATCAAACCAAATTATGGCTTCGGAGCTAATTCGCGAATCTGGCTATATGCTCCCACAAAGTCAAAATACGAGAGACTTTTTACAATCGTTAGTTGACGGGGATTACCCCGAAGACTTTCCGATAGAAACAGCTAAAAAATTACTCAACTTTTTTAATGAAAGTAATGATTCTAAGGAGGTTAATAAAATGAGTAAATATCGTTGTACTGTTTGTGGTTATATCCACGAAGGAGAATTGACAGAAGATTTTAAATGCCCACGTTGCATGCAACCAGCATCTGTATTTGTATTAATTGAGGAGAAAGCAGACCCAGTTAATAAGTATGCTGGAACAAAGACAGAAAAGAACCTTATGGAGGCTTTTTCTGGTGAAAGCCAAGCAAGAAATAAATATACGTATTTTGCGAACATAGCACAAAGAGAAGGTTATGAACAAATTGCAGAACTCTTTTTGAAAACAGCGAGAAATGAGCAGGAACATGCGCGCATGTGGTTTGAAGCACTCGGCAATCTAGGCAATACAGCACAAAACCTATTGCAGGCTGCAGAGGGTGAAAACTACGAATGGACTGACATGTATGATCGTTTTGCTAAGGATGCAGAAGAAGAAGGCTTCAAAGATTTAGCTGAAAGTTTTCGTAGAGTTGGTGAAATTGAAAAAGCCCATGAAGAACGTTATCGTGCATTATTAAAGAATGTTGAAATACAACAGGTGTTTGAAAAAGGCGAAGAGACTATGTGGGAATGCCGTATTTGCGGACATCTTGTAATGGGTAAAAAAGCTCCAGTAGTATGTCCTGTTTGTAAATATGCTCAATCATATTTTGAAGTAAACGCTAGAAATTACTAATTGTATGGTTTGTATGTCAAAAATTTAAACACAAATTATAGGGCGGCTTTGGCCGCCCTTTACTATGCCCTTTTTTCATCTCATAGGTTGCCATACTTGGGCGCAAAGCCCTATTTTAAAATAGGGAGAGATAAGCCCTTTTTATACATCGTTATATTCATTTGAATTCTAACATATAGTTATAACAATGGAAAATACAAATTTACTTTTGGTAGGAGATTCTATGTTCGTTGTTATTAAAGCAAAGCGTTTTGTTATAGTACTGTCTTTGCTTATTGCAATAGTTTTATGCTTATTATTTATTTCGAAAAATGATGATAAAATGATTTTGTGGGATGAATCTTTTCCAGTGAACAACGAGCTTACTGAAGAGTTCACCCCGTACTTGGAAGAAATACTCAGTATTCGTAGCCAAGCTATGCTTGACAATGAGGCTGAAAAAACCAAGGCATTATATAATGTAAAAGTTAGGCTTGGGCTTTATGCTTTTGAACATGAAAAAAAGAAAATTACTTATTTGCATGACTGGGCGGAAAAACAAGGTGTCAAATTTTTAGATATTGATACATTTTTTAAAGTTAGATGGGTGAGGGAAGAGGGCGGGAAAGTGAGTATAAACTTTTCAGCCATTACCCAATATACCTATGAATATGAAAATATGCCTGATATTCCTAATAAATTTAGAATTGCTACATATCATGTGCTTGATCTTGTGGAGGATTCTGAACAATGGCTTATTACAAAGGAATGGTACACCGATCCTTTTGCCGACTCCTTAAATGCTGAGAGCTTGAAAACATATGATGATAGGGTATTTACCCTAAGTCAAGAGCCACGAGACTTTTCTGATTTGAATGAAAGAAGAATAAAAGCAGTCGAATATGCTGACCTGTATTGTGGGGCAAGTGATAATGAAGAGTATTATTTTCGTTATAATACCGAGTATAAAAACTACAATTCTATAGGTGGTGATTGTACAAATTTTGCTTCACAGGTGCTGCACGAGGGTGGATTCAAGAAAACAGGTGGTTGGAATTATCAAAAGGATGGAAGTAGGGCATGGGTTAATGCACAGGGGTTTAAGGATTACTTAATTTATAGTGGACGCGGCTCACTAATTGTTTATGGAACATACGATAAAGTGATAAGGCTTTCATATAAATTATTGCCCGGTGATATAATAGCCTATGAAAAAAAAGGAAAGGTAGCTCACATTGCGGTAGTATCAGGAGCTGATTCAAGAGGGTACTCTCTGGTAGACTGCCACAATACGGATAGATTTAAAGTACCGTGGGATCTTGGTTGGAGCGATAAGGGTATAAAGTTTTGGTTAATTAGAGTCAACTATTGAGAACTGCCTAAAACACCTTAGTCATATTTTGCAACCTACTATATAAAAAAGATATGGGTGGACTAAGCACACATAAAGGACTGCGTTGCAGTCCTTATTATCAAGCGTTTTCTTCTAATTCAGCATTTTCTCTTATAGTAACTAAGGCTTGTTTCGCTGCTTCAATAATTTTTCCGTCCTCTTCTTTTTCCAGCATAAATCTAATAAATTCTATGGATCTGCTAGAACCAATCTTTTCAAGCGCTTGAATAGAAGTAAGACGAATCTCAGGGTCAGTCTCCCTTAACAAATTTACTAGTTGGTTGATAACATCGTGACTATTGAAGCTTGATAGTGCCTGGATAGCATTAATACGAGTTTCATGATCAGTATCATTAAGTGCATTGATGATTTTTTTAGAGTTTTTTTTCTTCTCCCATCTTTGAATTTTTCCCAAAGAAACTGCCATAAAAGTAACCTCCTTTATTACTATATATATGTATTATACACAAGTTTCCAGTTTAATTCAAGCCGACAGTTGGTAAACTTACACAATGAATACAAAGCATGTTACAGTTCACGCTTTTTATATTTTGAGATATACCTGTGCAATATTGGAAACTATGTTTTATTTGCAAGAGGTGTACAGTACAGTAAAAGCTTATTAACGCAAAGCGATAAAATACGCAACATTAATATAGTGC
>DASRMZ010000100.1:0-2968 GCA_035647675.1 Thermoclostridium sp.
TATTATAACAATAATTTTTATATAGATCAACATAAAAAGATAATTTTTTTAAATTCCCGAAATCCTTTATTTATAACAATTTTAGCATATTTCTCTTCATAAATAATAGTATTTTGTATACAAACCTTTTCTCTTTTTTACCCTCATAATAACAATTATGCATACTGCTACATGTACTTTCTCATGGCAAAAAGGGTGGTGCCATAAGCATCACCCTTTCATAAATTGCCTTTTTCCCAAGCTACAACGCAAACACTTTAATGGTTAAGGCTTTTGCGATGTAACTTTAATTAATATTCTATATCTTAAGTTTGCGATTGCAAAAAACCAATCGGCAATTTATCTATCTTTTAGAGCTTCCATCAATTGTTCATATGATATTCTAAGGCCGGTTCTGTTCTCTTCATCCAACCTGCTCTGACGTACCATCAAGCCAGTATACTCTTGATTTTTAAATGCATAGAAGTATACTCCGTTGGGTTCAGAAACCAAATCCACAACAATTCTTTCACCGGTTTTTAAAGTGTACTCGATGTTAACAACAGGGTTTACAAGTGCGGGATTAACGTCAAGATTCAATTTGTCTACTGTAAGCCCTATTGCACCTTGATAATATTTTTTGAATAATCTCACGTATTTATCGTCTTTATCAGGAGTCATCAGTATGTCGTTAAACTCATACGTACTATTATCCTCATCCTCTGTGTCAACATTAATCTTAGAAATATCAACTCGCCCATCCATCGTTACTCTCATTTCACTGACTTCATTAATGTTTTGCAGATGAACAAATGGATTAATTATTTCTTCTATAGGCTTGTCAAGGAATGTAAACCCAGCAGCATCTATTGTAAAGACAAGGTTTTCGTCATTAAGCAATGCATAAAAAGCATTCCTGTTAGGTTGTTTCTTCCCAAGTGAAAGCTTATAGTCCTCGCCACCAATATTGTATTCAAAAACATAATGTGGTGACTCAAGTCCATACTGTGCCAAATCTGTTGTATTTTCATCAATATACTGTGAAACCCCAATAACTGCAATAGCTTCACCTATAGCATACATGTTCTCGTAACGAGCTTCTGCTTCTATTGGGAATGAAAGCATCCATCTTGTTCCATCCTCTTCTACTGTTGCGTCAAAAAGCAGTTCCCCGTTTCTTGAAAACTTCAAAGCTGCCATATCCTGCGTTGTATACTCCTTGTCATATATGTTGGTTTCCATTAGTTCAAACTTTGTTTGTAAGAACTTTTTAGCTTCATAATCGCCAATAGTATAAACGGCAGATTCACCCACTTTTTTAGCATAATACGCACCACCTGTAGGAGTGGTATTACCTAAATGTAAAACATATTGGGTATTATCATTCATTATAAAAGTTATTACATCGGGATTATCCAAACCATATACCGATAAATCCGAAGGATTTTCCTCAATCAATTTTGCAGCCTTCAGTGAATTTGCATTCCACGCTATACTGTCTACAGAGCTTGAGCGTAGTTTCATGTTTGCAGGTTCAACAGATATCCAGACATTTCTGTCAACCATTTCCACACTTGCTTTACCCTCTGTATCAATGGTCTGTTCTTCAACCTGAATTGTTTCATAGCGAAAATGCAATTTTTCATTCTTCTTTTCGATTATGATCTCTTTAAGATCATTTTTAACGAACTCGAATATTTGAATTTCTTCCTTAGCAACAATACCGTTATCGGGGATATTGTCTTCTTGTTCTGGAAGGTTTGTAATAACAAAATACACACCCACCAGCACTACTAACAAAATTAAAGGTATAATTAGTTTTTTATAGTTACTCATAGGTGTCTCCTCCTTAACCACACAAACACACCTATACCAATAATAACTAAAGGAATGATAATAATAATGGTGATAAATAACACTGTCAAAGTCTTCTGAGTGATGTTTTGCAACTGGGGTGTTGTGAATTTTTTAGCTGGAATGTATATATCTGCTTCCTTCTCTTCAATCCAGTTTATGCTGTTGACAAGAAACTTCTTACCAGTATCAGCAACATTCATTCCTTCATTTGACACAAAGTATGAGTTTCCTACAACAATTGTTTTGCTTGCTTTCATGTTTCCAAGGTTCTCAACAGCTACTGCTATGTTCAGTGGTCCTTCATTATCTTCCTCACCTTCAAACAAAGTTCTGCCAACTGCTTCTGAAGAAGTAGTTAATAGAGATGTAGGTGTAATCCATTCCTTCTCGTTTTTCAAAATTTCAATACTCTGTGCATAAACTAAAGACATATTGAACTTATTAGGTTCTAATATCGAATTTATAGAATTATTCTCAACCGTTGGCATGAAAAAGTATGGTTGACCATAAACGGCTTTATCTGATGCCATTTCAAACACCACATCATATCCCAATCCAATATTGTATTGGGCAAGAAATTCTTCAAAATTGGGCAATCTAATATTGCTTTGGATAGGATCAAGTAGGAAAACGGTATTTCCACCATTTTCTACATATAAATTAAGTTTTTCTAACTCTGCAAAAGTCAAATCCTGCTTGGGACTTGTAAAAAGAACAATAGAAGCATCTTCAGGAATACTTTCTACAGTTGCAAGGTTTATTTTTTCTACCTGGTACCCATTCAATTCTAAATCAGATTTTAGCTCCGAGTATTCAGCTTCCAAGTCTTCCTCTCCGTGCCCTTCGGTGTAATAAATAACTGGAATATCCTCTGAAGTTACATATCTAATAGCACCTGTAAATGCATATTCTGCATTTAATCCCGATGTATATGGCATATACGATTGATCATATGATATTTCAAATATATCATAGGTTGATAAAACCTTTGAGCGTCTTTGGCTTCTAACAACGAAATCAAACTTTTTCACCCCAAGTAGTCCTGCGGGATCCAATTCATTTTGTATATACCCCGGCTCCTTATCAGGATCAACATATTTGACATCAATCATATTGCTTTTAGCATTGTAAT
>DASRMZ010000101.1:0-3540 GCA_035647675.1 Thermoclostridium sp.
GTATATTGTGGTATTCATATTTTATTTTGTTTGTCGTAATTATAGTTACAGTTCACACAACACCTCGTTGTCATTCCGAACGTAGTGAGGAATCTTTGTTTTAGAGTAAGATTCCTCGGCAAGCTCGGAATGACATTCATTGATCGTATACCCTTGGATGACAGCTAAGGTATGTACTGTAACTAATTATAAACCTACTGTTTATTGTCTTTGTATTTTTTGATATAGCTGTGCACTAACGGAAACTACGCTACATTCCGCTGATGTTTTCCTTATATTGCACAGCTACATCTGTTGGGTTACCTGTGACAGTAGCGATATAAATCAGAAAGCTACTGGACTTTGTATATTGTGATGTTATTACTTTGAAAAGCAATTGTAAACACATCATTAAAAATATCTTCATTAAGAGTATATTCAGTTGCTTGACGATTTTGATCTTCTATTACAATATAATCAATACCCTCTGAGACTGCAAGATGCATCAATTCATCTGTGTCCATTGAGCTATAAATTGCTCTCATAATACTTTCTCTTGTTCCAACATTATATCCTGCTGTAATTGTGAAATACGGATACCCATTATAAACGCTCCTACCTGCAAGCATTATTGACATTGGCGCACCGTAATGTGTCATATAATGTGTAAGAAAAATATCGTCGGGGCTTGTCTCGTCCTTTACCCAAGTATGCACAGCATCCTTTTGGTTATATGATACATAGTTTTTATCAATATTATAAAGAGTAATCATATCTACGATGCCTGTACAACTGAGCAAAAGCACAAAGCAAATTGTAATGATAAGAAATGTTTTTTTCGGTTTTAATAGCTCAGTTAACAGATCAGCAACAGGTATATTTAAAAGCATAGCAGCTAGCATAACATATTTGTGGTTAACGGTAATATCAGGTGTAAGCTGAATGGTGGATGCAAGGAGAATAGGACTTAAAAAAACAGGAATCAACATCACTGAAATTGTATTTATGTCCATATCGTTACCGTTGATGAATATAACAGTAATAAAGCAAATGTAGAAGAGAATTATTATTACTTTCCAAAGTAAACTAATGGTTGGCAAAAACAGTACTAGAAATGCTATAGAAATACACGATAGAATAACACCAATCCACTTTTTTCTACGCATATTGTATGTAATAAACACGCCAGCAAGAGCAAAGGGAAGTATTCCTAATAGCTCAATATAGTATTGGAAGATATGGTTTAAGCTTTTTGATTGAGCTAAAAATCCAGGAGTGTATTGTAGAGATACAACTCCTGTTCCTGTGCCTGCAAAAATTCTTGATTGTAAAGTTGAAAGGATAAATGCAATTACCGCAGTTATAAGGTATTCAAGCTTGTGTTTTGAAAGAGCTGCCATTATAAATAATACTGAAATCGCACCAATTAACACAGCCCCATTCCAAAATGCTATAAGGCCAAGTATGGTTCCGGCAAGTATACAGGGCATTATTGATTTACATACCCAAGCTTGCTTTGAAAAAATGATTGTTGTTATATATTCTACAACAACAGGTTTATTCAAGGCTGATAGACCATTTCCCTTTCTCTTTTTGTTTTTAGAATTTTTCAGAAAACTCTTAATATGCTCAATTGTTTCAATAAAAACAGGCAGCATAAGAAAAAGGACAAGGATGAAAATGCCAAGAGCAAAAGCGAAATGTCTTTGATTAATATATACTTTTTGTGTCCAAAGTCCCCATCCTTCGTTGAGTGTATTGCCTATATGCTCTCTAATTGTACCATCAGCATTTTTATTATTAGCTATTGCATATAAAAAGCCACTAATGCCTGAAAATCCACTTGCGAATGTGAAAAAAGCAAAGGAGCTTCGGAAAGTAAAAAGTATACAAGTAATAATGCCTGCCAGTGTTTTCTTGGTTAAAAAGGTGGCAAGAGCATATAAAAGCATATTTAGGCATACAAGAGAAATAATGCTGGGAATATTCAAAGCATTAGGTAGCGTAAGCCCAAGATATTCAAGGTTACCCGACATAAAATAGAACATAAAATGATATCGCATTGTATTATCCGGAAAATGTGGATATTGTGCTGGGAAATTACGCCCGTATGAAAAAGAGCGGACTACAGGAAGGTTAGCACCAAAATCACTAAAAGCCGAAACGCCTACCCTTAGAATGTCACCCTCAAGGTATAAAGAACGGTTTATAAAAAAACTCCAAAATAAGATCGAAGCTATTATAACAAAGCATTCTGAACCGTTAATACTTATGGGAAAAGAGCGTCCTTTTAAACGGTGAAATACATTTTTTCTTCCTTTATGCTGCATTAGGGCAAGAAGAAGTATAATTGATAAAGACAAAGCTAAAGAAACTATATTTGCGTAAAGTAAAGGGTCACTTGAATGTTTAAAGAACACTGCCAAGAAATAAGTTATCCAAGTAATGATAAGAGTTCCTATCAAATATGAAGCAGGGAAAAGTAAGAAGGTGGGGCTTACGATATTGCCCTTGATACTGTCATTATAATTTAAAAATTCGATTCTTGACAGCCAATAAGGCTTTAAAAAAACCACAAGCGCTGCACCCAACAATATTGAAAATATTATATATAACAAAGCCATGAGTACTCCTCCGACTTATCAGTTCGACAATTAATAAAGCTTTAACAAGCAACACAAAAAAGCTTCAACAGGTCACACAGAAAATTATAAGGCTTAGTCATCTTTATAAATGACTTTTTTATATAATATAAAGTTCCAGGAAACAATAAACACCATAATTATTACTTTAGGTAAGTAATATGGAATCCAAGGCGTGGATGGGAATAAATATTCTAATAGCTTAGTAATTGCTGTAAACAAAAGAATATTTCCTACAATCATATTAAAGAAAAATAGAAGTCCATAAGAGAATAATTGTTTTTTAAAGTTTTTGCGTGATTTAAAGGTAAAGAATTTATTTAGTAGAAAGTTAAACCAGAATATAAATGCATATACCAGTACGTTTGTTATAACATCTTGTAGTGGTAAAATACGGCGCATTATAAGAAACAACAAGTATTCAATAGAAAAAGTAGTAAAGCCTACTATTAAATAGCGTATGAACTTATTAATTGAATCACGATCTAAAAACTCTTCTGCAATTTTTTCTTTAATTGTGCGTATTCCACCCATTTATAGTCTCCTGATATAAGGCCTTTGCGATGTAACGTTAACACATATTATTTGTACAATGCGTTATGTCAAACCCTTGTGCATACTACAATACATTGTACAGCTATACGTAAATATGTGACATCGCAAAATGCTAGATATAAAAGGGCATTATTACCGTTACACCGTAAAAGCCCTTAATAAATATATAATGTCCAATAGATGTAATTATATCAGTTGGAAAACCATAGTGCAACAAATAGACAAAACGTGAGCATCTTTGATATAATAACGTTGCTACTAGCTTATAAGGTGGATTCTTTGTATTATTGCATTTTGAGCTGTTATGTACATGTAAACTTATGATATTAAAATGGAGTATAAATTATTGGAGGAAGTAAATGGC
>DASRMZ010000102.1:0-2793 GCA_035647675.1 Thermoclostridium sp.
AGGCAAGGGGCGATAATTTTTGATGAAGTTCACCAATACGAAAACTATAAAGTTATGGCGGTTTTGCTTGGTGGATTAGGAAAAGTCGAAAAGCCTAGAAGGTTTTATATTACTACAGACGGAGAAATAAGAGAAGCAGTATTAGATGACTTCAAGGAAAAAAGCTTTAGGATATTAAAGGGGGAGGATCCACACAATGGGTTCTTCCCTTTTATATGTAGGATGGATAACGAAGATGAAGTTGATAAACCCGAATTGTGGGAAAAAGCTAATCCTAGAATAAATCATGACAGAACTTTAAAAAGAACAGTTATGAAGGATTACAACGATATGAAGTTAAGTAGTGAATTAGTTGTGGCTTTTTATACGGAAAGAATGAACCTACCCAAACAAGATGCAGCCAAGGCAGTAGCAGAGTGGGAAGAAATCAAAGCTACTAATCAACCTGTACCAGATTTAATTGGCCAAGAGTGTATAGGTGCAATAGACTTTGCAGACTTGAGAGACTTTTGCTCTGTTGGTCTTTTATTTAAACACGAAGGGAAAAGGATATTCTTTCAACATACATTCATCCATGAAAAAAGTTTAAAAATGACAGATTTTAATATAGATATCCAGGAAGCAGTTGATTTAGGGTTGGCAACTATTGTAAGGAACGTGCCAATTATCCCAGAAGAAGTTGTTTACAATTGGTTTGCAGAGCAGTCGGAGTTCTATTCGATTAAGAAAGTAGTAGCTGATAGGCATAGATTCACAGCTTTAAAAGATAAGTTTGATAAAGAAGGCCTAGAATTGCAAGGTGTACCAAGTGGGTATATAACCCACAGTAAATTACATCCTATTATTACAAAGTTATTTGCAGAGAAAAAGTTAATCTTTGGTGATGATAAATTAATGAGATGGTATTGTAATAATGTTTATGTTCATACGGATAAAAAAGAAAACAAGAGTTACTTAAAGATAGAGCCAATCAAGCGAAAAACTGATGGATTCTTTTGTTTTTTACATGCAATGAGTGTTGAAGAAGAACTTATAGAAACGAGAGAGATGCAATTCATAGGAACAATAACATTTTAAGGAGGTGAAAAGATGGGAATATTTGATTTGATAACAGGTAGAAATCAGATGATCTTATCCACGATAGGTTGTGCGCTACCTACTAACTCAAAATACCAAACATTAGCACTTGAAGCAGGCATTAAGTTGATAGCTAAAACAGTTGCAAGAGCAGAGTTCCAAACGTTTTTAAAAGGTAAAGAGTATAAGGGCACCAATTACTATATTTTAAATGTAGAAGCCAATCAAAACACATCAGCTAGTCTTTTTTGGGAAAACCTAGTAAGTAAATTATTGACTAATGGTGAAGCTTTGGTATTGTTGCAAGATAATAAAAATTTATACCTAGCGGATAGCTTCATAAAACAAGAATATGCTTTCCGTGGCAATGTGTATTCTGAAATAAGTATAGGAGATTATGAATTAAAAGATACGTGGGAAGAAAGCAAGGTGCTTTGCCTAAAATACGACAATAGAAACCTAATGAACGCACTAAGGGGAATTAGTGAAGATTATTCGGGTTTAATAGCATCTAGTATTAAAGGCTATCAAAACTCTAAAGCAAGAAAAGGGAAACTTAAAATACCGACTAACTTACCGAAAGAATTACAGACCGAAGGGGAATTGCAAAAGCATATCGAAAAAAGCATGAGTGCTTTTATGGATCCCACGAAAGATGCAGTATACCCAGAGAGTAATGGATTTGAATACACAGAGATTTCAGAAGCGAAGGGAAGTAAATCTAATGATAGCGGTAGGGAAGCAAAGAACTTTGCTAATGATATATTTGATTTTGTAGCTGTTGGCTTAGGAATACCACCAAGCCTATTAAAAGGGGATACAGTGGATACTAAAGATGCAGTCAATAACTTTATAACCTTCTGTATAAATACCATTACAAAGCCAATACAGGATGAAATAAACCGTAAGATGTATGGCGAAAAAGAGTATTTGTCAAATACTTATGTAAAAGTAGATACATCAAACATTAAAGCGGTTGATCTAAGAGATGTAGCGAACTCTATTGATTTACTAAATAGGAATGGCGCCTTAACAATTGACGATACCTTAAGAATATTAGGTAAAGAAACCATAGAAGGGAATGTTGGTTCTATGAGGTTTGTAACGCGTAATCTTGATACTGTAGAAAATATATTGAAAGGGGGTGAATAAGTGAAAAAAATGTGCAAATCTCTACAAACCATGAAAGAACTAGAAGAGGTTTTCGAAATAGCCATAGATGCAAAGGTTAAATTGAGTTTATTTATATCTATGCCAGGTTTCCAAGAACCGGAAATAATAACAAACCCGGCGGTTAATCTAGAAAAGAAATTGCAATATTACAAGGACACCTATGATGACAACCTAGAGCATAAACATGCGAAGGGCGTCAAGATATTGGGATGGTGAATGAAAGGGGGTGAATAAATGAAGAGGTATTATAGTTTTTATCAAAACGCAGAAAACAAAACAGCAGATATATATATCTATGGGGATATCACATCATGGCCATGGTACGAGGATGAAGTCTCAAGCTATACATTAGCTAAAGAATTACAGGAATTAGATGATAATGTAGAAAATATTAACGTATTCATCAATTCTTATGGGGGTGAAGTTGCCGAAGGACTAGCAATTTACAATGCACTAAAAAGGCATAAAGCTACAGTTACAACTTATGCAGATGGTTTTGCATGCAGTATTGCGAGCGTTATATTTAGCGCAGGTGATAAGAGG
>DASRMZ010000103.1:0-3603 GCA_035647675.1 Thermoclostridium sp.
ACATATTATTAATGCATAGTATATCATACATATACAAGCTAGCATCTCTTATAATACATAGAAGCAATTATAGAAAGTGAGGGTGACATTGAAATATTATAGAAAACTTTTGGCTCACTATGATCCAAATATCCCAGGTCAAAAGCAATTACTAGTGGACCATCTAATAAATGTAGCGATAAAGTCTAAAACACTTGGATCTAGTGTAGGTCTTGAAAATGTTTGTCAATTAATTGGTCTGCTACACGATTTTGGGAAGCTATCAAAAGAATTTCAGCTATACATTATAAAAGAATTTGTGGGGAATGTAGAGCACTCCCATGGTGGGGCAATAATGCTTGAACATATTGCTATGCGGGTATACATGGATAAAAATGTAGATTCTTACTTGAAATCTCATAATCTAAAAATCCGTATCTGGAAACTCTACAATGAAATGCTTCAATACCCTATTTTATCACATCATGGTTTATATGACATAATAGATAAAAATTTCAACTATAAAACCGAAAGTAGGTTATATTCAGATCGTAGTTTGCGGGCGAAATACATAGAGGAAGGTATGGATTTTCTCGATTTATTGAATAGCGAATATTTTCATGTCCAAGGAAAGACAATATATGAATTATATTGGGGAGGGTTCAAGGAATTTGTTAAAATTTACAAGAAGATCCAAGAGGATCTTCTTATTAAAAAAAACCTAAATGGAGAGAAAAAACTCAAGAATAAAACTAAGCATTTTTATTATGCTGCTTTAGTAAGACTCTTGCTCTCAATTTTAAAAGAAGCAGATATTTATGATTCCACCAATTACTATAGGGATGATGATAAGGATAAAATTTATCCAAATGAGGAACTAAACAATATATGTGCTTTTGTCAACTGAAATGTGTACCACCTTGCTAACCTAATTGTGTACCACCCAAAGTAAAAAATAATAAAGGTTTTTAATAACCCGGATATTAACGGATGCAATTTTGCTTTTTTCCCCCCCACCCCTTTGAACCGGCATGTCAGGGAAACCGGCGATAGTGGCAATTGAATCTTCTATCATAAATTTATTCATTTTTCAAAGATCAATAGTAAAATGTACAGACACAAGGTATTAACTTTTTCAGCTGTCACCGATTGTTTTTCTGCATAAGATAACGATAGCTTTCACCATTGAATAAAACTATCTTACCGTTATGGATTAATCGATCCAATATTGCTGCGGTCATCCGCTCGTCATGGAATATACCGGTCCACTGAGCAAATTCAAGGTTGGTGGTAATAAGAATAGACCCTCTTTCATATCTTTCAGAAAACACTTGGAACATAAGCTGGGTCGTTTGGCGCGACAATTCAACATATCCCAATTCGTCGATGATAAGAAGCTCGACCTTTTTAAGTTTGTTCATAAATTTGCTTAACTGGTGTTCATCCTGCATTTCTACCAATAGGTTTCCCAGATTCGCTGCAGTATAGAAGGCGACAGACTTACCAAGCCTACAGGCCTCAACCCCTATGGAAGATGCAATATGGCTTTTGCCAGTACCTGGCGCCCCCAAAAATAAAAGGTTAGCCCTATCTTCTATAAAATGGCCATCGAGCAAACTCAATATATCCTTTTTGGATAGGTATGGGGCCATGGAAAAATCAAACTGCTCTATTGTCTTTAGGGTAGGGAATTTAGCCTGCTTCAAAAGCCTTTTAAATCGGCTGTTCTCCCTAACTTCAATCTCCTGGTCTAATAGTGCCCCAAGAAAGGAATCATAGGTCCAGCCCATGTCATTAGCTTCATTAATAATGCGCTCATAGTGTTCATTGATACCTGAAAGACGGCATAATTTAAGTTTCGATTTCAAATCATCAGTCATAACGAGTGTCCCCTTTCATTGGCAAGGCTATCATAAGCTACTAAAGGTAGATGACTTGTCCTAACATCACCTATCCCAAGGGTATCCAGATATCTTTCCGCTAAGGGTTTTGTACCGCTGGTATATTCTGTTTGGCAGCGTAGCAGGCTTAAGACTGATTGATAGCTGTAATGACTCGCCTTATCTAATTGATTAAGAATTTTACCTATGGCTCCCAGCCCATATTCTTCTGTCAACTTCAAGATATCGATAAATTCCCTTGTCCCTTTTGAATTTGATTGTCTATGGGCTTTAAGCTGGCGATGGTATTCACCATAGATTACTGGCAGCTTCCAATCCTGGATGACCTTGGCTTGATCATATCCCCGGGCCTTCTTTCTAAGAAGTAGGAGGTAATGATAAGGGTTTAGATATTCTTTGTCCCTGCCAAAAAGCCTGTCATGGGTAGCTATGATTTCGCCTTTGTAGCTGGCTGTAATTTTAAAAGGATAAATCTTGACCTGAACTCTCTTACCCACATAACGGGTTGGGACCGAATATCGATTTCGCTCTACATGGATCAATTGGTAAGTATCTACAGTTGCGTCTTGTATTCGAGCATATTTGTAAACATCCTCAAATGGAAGGAATTCTTCCCTAAGTAATAGTTTAGTCCAGGCCTCACCTTTATGGCTGCCTTCTTCAAGCCTTTTCCTGCACTCCTTTAAGAGCCAGCTATTAAGGTAGCTAAAGCCGGTGAAGTTGATGTAGGGAAGGAAGTAATTGTTTCTCACATATTTGACCAAGTTTTCAATTAGACCCTTTTCGTTACCCTTGCCAGGGGCACAAAAGATAGCTTCAAAGCAATAAAAGGACTTGAACTTCAAAAATTCTTCCTGCAGTTCCCTATTAGCACCCTCTAAAATCTGTTTCACAGCTGGTTTTAGATTATCAAATATAATCTTGCGGGGTACACCGCCAAAAAAGGCAAATGCAGCATTTAGACCATCAAAGAAGTATTCTGTTCGCTGATATGGATAAGCAATCACAAATTCTACCTTGCTGTAGCAGAGCTTGGCGCAAAAAACATATATCTTCCTAGGCATATTGTTATGTATAACCGTTATTTCACCAAAATCGACCTGCATGCTCCCCTTGATGGGATTTAGTTTAAGAAATGCTTCTTTTGAGTTGATATTAAGCTCCTCTTCGATTTGTCTTGTTAGATATGTGAAGGCGGAATAGCTTCCATGATAACCTTCATCACACATAAGATTATACATACGGGTCTTGGTTAGGCGATGCTTTCTGGGTTTGTCTTGATTATCCTCCATTAGCCATTTTACTCTTTCTTCAAAATCATGATTAATGGGTCTATCCCGCTGTACTATCAAATTGTATTTTTGTTCAGGATTCTCAATCGCTTTCGTTACTGTATTGCGGTGCACACCTACCTCCTTTGCTATCGCACGCTTGCTTTTTTCTTTGTTAAAATATAGATATCTGATATAATCGTACTGTACCATCTCAATCACCTTTTTTCCTCCTATACAACGAATTTTTAACAATATCATTGTATAGGAATTTGTGCTAGAGGTGGTACATTTTTCGTTTAGCAGATAGCTAAAACTGGTACACTTTTATATTAGCATAAGCACCAGGCGAAATAAAAAGGTATAAAAATAGGATTTCAGGGCCAATAATGGACAGAATAGATATCCAAAAATATATGAGTAAAATCAAACCCACTGAGATAAGCATGTAC
>DASRMZ010000104.1:0-13768 GCA_035647675.1 Thermoclostridium sp.
TCCTCCATAATAAAGTGAGAATCACATGGCTTGTAATTGTATTTGTTTTTCGAAAGAGTGCGTCCAATTTCTCTGTCCACACCTAATATATGCGAAAGCTGGAAGTATTGGCTGCTATAAATAGTTGCTGAAGGCTCCTCTATTCCAATAAACCCGCCACCCTTTGCAACCCATTCTGTTATTGTTGAAACCACCGTTGGATCCTGCCAGTTGTATCCACCACTCCATGCACTGTCCAAAATCCCACAGTTTATAATAACTTTAATATCCTTTGGAATTCCATTTTCTCTTATATCGTCAAAGCTAATATATTCAACATCAAGGGGAAGACCTGCTAATGCCTCATTTACATGATTTAGCGCAACCTCTGGGTGCTCATGCATATGTCCACTGCAAATCCATGTACGAAGACTTCCCCAGCAAGTTAGCACTGCTACCTTCGCTGGTACTGTATATGGTTTATCATTATTATGTAGCTCACGCAGCATCCTAAATTCATTGGTTAGCTCTTCAATATAGTCAATAAAATCAGGGAAATCCTCAACCAAGTGTAAGTAGCCACCAAGACCTACCCTTTGTACTGGAGCACGCAGAAGAGCTCGACGTATTTTCATCCAAAAGTTCTTTGCATCCCTCGTTGGATCGCCTCCTTGCTTAAATGTGGGCTCACCTGATAGACCTGTTGGGAAAAGGTATGGATGAAGACGTAGCTCGTGGGTTTTTACACCTTGTACCGCAGCACATTTTCTTGCTTCAAAGGCATTGAAAACGCATTTTATAATACCATCATAGTTGAAATCCTTAAAGCGGGAACTATACGGCTCAATGCCAACCCAATGATCATCATAGAAAACATAGGCTTTCTTTCCATGCTTATGGACTAAGTCTACACATTTTCCGCCAAACGATGTCACAAATTTGTTTACAAAGTCAATCCATGCCTGAATCTTTTGTGATGGAACATTGTGAGTATTGTTTAATAAGCCTTTGTTAATAAAGTCTTCTGATGTTATCCTAGTGCCTGTTTCCTTTTCAAATTGAGTTATTGCATAAGGGCTGACCGAAAAGTCATATGAAGCCCAGTCTGAATATCTGTGTTTTAAATTAGGATCATCACCCCACAGCCAGCAAAAATTATAAAACATTGATGTAAATCTAACTACATCTGTATGGGGATGGTCCTTTAACCATTTATCCAGGAAACTTAACATAAACTCCTGTGTTTCAGGATAAATCGGATCTATAGGCATTTGGTGTTCCCTGTCTCCCCAGTTGTTTGTTATATGGTTGTACATGGAAATGGCTTCCCAAATCCTATAGGCAAGGAAGTTTACTGTGTACTTATGCCATTTTGTGATGCTTTCGATGGTGACGGTACCAGCCTCACGATCAAATCTCCAGTTTTCTTTACTTACCTCCTGACCGGTTGTTCTGTCAAAAACCTGCCACCACTTTTTAGGGTCATCATTGAAATTTACTTCAAATTGTTCCCTGAAGTATCCCTTTAGCAAGTCTATTGTAAGTACATTTTCTTTTGCAACAACAGGATCGGTCATAAGATAATTCTGCTGGAGCTTGTCCCGATTAGCCTTTGCCCAGCTATTATCCGCTCTAACAAGGCACAAGGTAGAATATATGTCATAGTCCGATGATAGGATTTTAGGTGACAACGCTGTCCCATCGCTATCCCTTATAACATCTGCTCCCCATTTTTTTGCTAACTCTAAAGTTAAGTCCTCATAACCGGCTTCTCCTGGCAGAGTAAAAAATCCTTTAGTATTCTTTTTCATGCTATTCCTCCATAAGATAGTTATTCAGCTCGGATCCATACTATCATTTCTCCCTCACCACGATTGCCCCATAGATAATACGGTATTGCTTTAATGGTGATTGGGTAAGTTTTTATATTATGATGCTGCCTGTAAAGTGCTTCATCCCAGCCCTCTTCTACAGTTCTTGTTCCTTCTGCAGCTATTATCATTGTATCTTGATGAGGGGCTTTGGAGCCCTCGGTATTTATTTCTATATCCTGTAGAAGATCTTTACAGCTTTCGATTTTCATTTCTTTGTCTAAACAAAGTGTAATGGAGGGAAGATTTGGGCCATTATCGATCTCTTCAAGGCAGTAAACAAGGGGGCCGCGCATAATGCTTACTTTGCCAGCATTCCCTCTAACCTTAGGATTTGATGCCATTACCTCAATAGGCATATCTAAACTCAAAACAATGTTATCGTTGTTTTTCCATGTTCTATCTAAAATGGCGTAACCATTGATAATTTTATATTCACTCTTCTGTCCGCAGACATATATTTCATGTTCTCTACACCAAGATGGAATACGCAGTGCTAGCTTAAAGCTCGAAGGTGTATCCACCGATACATTAATGTCTACATCACCTTGGTATGGATAGTTTGATTTTTGATTGATCGTAACCTTTTGGTTATTAATAACGGTTTCAACGTTTCCTGATATATATAAATGTGTGTATAAGGTATCCTGATCTGTTGAATAAATATAATCACCTAAGGAAGCTATAAGTCGAGCTATATTAGGCGGGCAGCATGCACAACCAAACCATTTTTGGCGTACTGACTTAACATGATATTTTCCTGGATCCTTTTCGGAGGCCTCTGGCCACACTTCAAGGGGGTTAACATAAAAGAATTCCTTGCCACTGCGTGTCATAGACCCGGGTAATAGGTTGTAAAGGATTTTATCAACCACATCACCATATTCATTTGAAAGGTTCATTTTCTGCATGCGATTTGCAAAGTGAATTAGTCCAATAGATGCACAGGTCTCGGCATAAATAGTATCGTTGGGAAGGTTATAGTCAAAGGTGAACGCCTCACCGTGATGAGTTGAGCCTATGCCGCCTGTTATATACATTTGGCGCTGCGTAATATTTGTCCAGATCCTTGTACATGCCTCCGCAAGCTCTTTGTCCCCCGTCTCGTTTGCAATATCTGCCATTGCAGTATACATATAAACTGCTCGGACAGCATGGCCTACAGCCGACTCCTGTTGACGAACGGGTTTATGAGATTGATTGTATGGAAGGTCTGGAGCAGGTGCAACCCCTTCCACCCAATGGGATACCTTTCCTCGTTTATGCTCCCATTCGTACATGAAATAATTTGGTTCTTTACCCCTCTCATTTATAAAAAACTCACTTAACTTTAAATACTTAATATTACCCGTGGCTTTATACAATTTTACAAGTGCAAGCTCTATCTCCTGATGCCCCGGGTAACCCTTAACTTTGCCCTCTTCAGGTCCAAAAATAGAGTCTATTAGATCGACAAAGCGGCACACTATGTTAAGCAGTTTGTCTTTTCCTGTAGCTTCATGGTATGCGACAGCAGCCTCTATCATATGACCTGCACAATAAAGTTCATGGCGTTCGAATAGATTTGACCATCGCTCTTCATTTTTGTTTATTATGAAATATGTATCTAAGTACCCGTCTGGGCATTGTGCTTTTTCAATTAAATCTATCATCTCATCGGCAACTTTTTCAAGCTCGGGATCGGGATGGGAGATTAAACTGTATCCTACAGCCTCAAGCCATTTTGCTATATCGCTGTCTTGGAACACAAAACCGTAAAATTCCCCTTCTTCAAGACCTGCAGCTATTTTAAAATTTTTAACAGCATGGCTTGGCTCTGCACCAGGAATTCTGTCGTTCAAAGCCTCCCATTGGTAGGGAATGATTGTATCTTTAACAAGCTGCGTATAAAACCCAAAAAATTCATCCGTTATGCTTACATTTTTCTTTGATACATGTTTCATAATGTTCATTTAACAAACCTCCATTGAGATCTTAATAATTAGAACCAGATTAGACCTATTTGAGTATTGTGCTATGTTTTTTGTTTTATGTTTTATGTATCGCTATACAATATATTGCGGATATGCCCAAGAGCTTCTTATCACATATTATACAGCTAATATTTAAAGGTTGATCACAAAAACCTTTATTAAGGTTCAACGCAAAAGCCATTATTAGGGTTACATCACAAAGGCCTCCCTTGTAATCCTTTTATGCACTGAACGTGCTTATGACTGTATATAGACCTTTTGAAATGTTACTTTGCTAAGTTTATACCTCAAAAGCCTATACAATTAGGATACTATAAAATGAAAACGTTGTCATTAGGCTTTTTTACTATTTTTTGGGTATAAAATCTTATGAGTGCAAATTAACAGCAAAAATTCAATGTTCAAAGTGTTTTGCATTATAAATTTGTTAAATTGTTAAATGTAGACCAATAACAAAAGTGCTATACACTCTCTTTTTTAATGTGAGCGTATAGCACTTTGCTTTTAAATATTATTTGTGTAAACAAGCTATGCTTTTTTTTAATATGATTCTTATCTAATTGTAGATGCTTTATAGGTATTTTTTAAGAGTTGCCCTTATTGCACCTGGTCCTTGCAAGAGCTCTTCAAAATAACCCAAAACTTTATTTGCTAACCCTACCTCAAACAAGTCCACTCCAAATATAGATGCATCCGATAGTAATGATTTTAGCTTTTCATCAAATGGACCCTTGTCACCAAGGTTAATACCATCAACCATCTTCTTTAGGTGTTCATTTAGTGGATCAGGGCTTAATTCAAAGGAATTGCCTTCATCGTCAATAGCTAAAAGGTATCTTATCCAACCTGCAAAAACAAGAGGTATAACCTTTAAGTCAGTGGCATTTAGGCTGTCACTGTTTTGATATGCCTTAATGGTTTCTCCAAATCTTATTGCAAGCTTTTGCGATGTGTCTGTAGCAATTCTTTGCGGTGTATCTGGAACAAAAGGATTTGGTAATCTTACTTCAAGTACTTCCCTTAAGAAATCTTCTGGATCAATAATACCAGGATTGATTACAACGGGTAGTCCTTCATCATATCCTATTTTCTCAACCATCTTCTTGAGCTGTTCGTCTTTCATTTCTTCATAGATGGCGGTATGTCCTAAGAGGCATCCATATATGGCAAGGGCAGTATGGAGTGGGTTAAGACAAGTACAAACCTTCATTTTTTCAACCTTATCAACAGTTTCCCTGTCGGTGAAAATAACGCCGCCTTCATCAAGCGGAGGTCTGCCATTTGGAAATAGGTTTTCTATAACAAGGTATTCAGGCTCCTCTGCATTTACAAAAGGAGCAATATATGTGTTTTTTGTAGTTGTAATGATGTCCATATTTTCAAGACCACTTTTTACAAGCATCTCTTTTACGCCCAAATCGGGTCTAGGTGTAATTTTGTCTATCATACTCCATGGGAAAGAAACCTTTTCAGGATCCTCAATATAATCTACAAAGCCACCTTCAACAAGACCATTTTTTGCCCACTCTTTAGCAAAGGTGCTTACTGCTTCATGAAGAATTGAACCATTATGGGAACAATTATCCATACTCACTAAGGCTACAGGGTGCTTTCCACTTTTATATCTTCCAAAACACAATGAAGCTAATTTACCAATAAAGCTCTTAGGAGAATCTACTCCTGCCTTAAAATCATCAGCTACATCACCATAATACTCACCCTTGGCATTTTTCAGACTATAGCCTTTTTCTGTAATTGTAAAGCTGACCATTTGTAACGAAGGATTTGCAAAGATGTTTTTAAGCGCTTCCCAATTGTTTTTGTCTGTTGCATCGGCTGTAAGCGCTTCCACAACAGAGCCTATTACCTTTTTATCCATGTTTCCATCAGGCTTTAACACAACAAGGACACTTAGATTGTCATGGGGCTTATATATTTTGTCGATTATTTCGTAGTCATAGCCTTCACAAACTATTATACCCTTGTCGGTCTTTCCCTCATTTAATAGATGTTGCTGCACTGCTGCGGTAAACCCTCTAAAAATATTGCCTGCACCGAAATGCACCCAAGTTGGATTTTTCAGAGTATTTTCTTTTACTTGCTCACGATCATAATCAGGTAACTCAAAACCGCCATCCAGCCAAGGCTGTCTATTTTTTAACCCTGAATCGTTTAATATCATATATCCCACTCCTCCACTTTTATTATTGTCAATATTTTATAGCATTTTGCAATGCTATATATTTTGCGTACTGCTGTACAATAATATTACCATGCAATAAAAAGCCATTCAAGCAAAAAGAATCATTTAGACCATTTTGCGTTGTAGCATGGTTAGAGTATCTCAGCTTTGTGTACCCCTTTCCATTATCCTTCAATAACCTTTACATAAAATGTTCTGCTTCTTGGTCCGTCGAATTCACAAAAATAAACACTTTGCCAAGTACCTAATACAAGAGCCTTGTTTTGGATAATGACTGTCACACTACTCCCCATTAAGCTAGATTTCAAATGTGCTGTGGTGTTTCCCTCAAAATGTGTAAATTCAGGGCGGTCGGGTATTGTCTTTTTTAGAGCAAAGAGCATATCGGTAACTACATCTGGATCTGCATTTTCATTGATTGTCATGCCTGCAGTTGTATGTGGACAAAAAACCACGCATATCCCATTTTCAATTCCACTTTTTTTCAAGGATTCATTTATCTGTGCACTAACATTATAAAAACCCTCTGTCTCGGTTCGTAGATTATATTTGTATAACATGTATCTGCCCTTTCTAATTGAATTTTTTAGATATTGCCTTCATATACGTACCTAAGGTTACCTCTTGCAATCTCTGCTAATCTATAAATCGTCTCAACTGGGGTTGGGCATTTATCTACAGTATGCCAGCTTGGGAAAAACCTACTGATGTGTAAAGGTATATTGGAATCTATAGAAGCAAGCCATGCTGATAATTGCTTCATCTCTTCCTCAGAGTCGTTTTCATCTGGAATGATTAGGGTTGTAACCTCTACATGACATTGCTTTGCAGCATGTGCAATTGTTGTTTTAACAGTTTCCAAATCTCCTTGCATTGTTTGGTAAAACTCATCAGTAAAAGCCTTTAGATCTATATTCATAGCATCTATAAAAGGAAGAAGCTCTAATAAAGGCCCCTCGCATATATATCCATTTGTAACAACTACATTTTTCAGACCCTTCTGTTTTGCTAGCTTCGCACAATCCTTTACATATTCATAGCCAATCAATGGCTCATTGTAAGTATAAGCTATGCCTATGTTACCCCTTGCTTTTAAGATTTCAGCCAAATCAATCAACTTTTCAGGCATGACCTCTTGGGTTTCTACCTTACCACCACTTGTCATTGATATTCTGTTGTTTTGACAATGAGGGCATCTTAAATTACAACCGTAGCTACCTACCGACAATATTGAGCTGCCAGCATAAAAACGGTTCAGTGGTTTTTTTTCAATTGGATCAACGGCAATTGAAGTGAGCTTTCCATAGTTCTCACATATTATTTCCCCGCCAATATTTTTTCGCGCTTTACAAAAACCCAGCTTACCTTCACCAATATAACAATGATGCGGGCAAATATTACATACTACCTTCATAAGTGGCGCACCACCTCAAACCTTTGTAATTTATATTGCTCTTTTGGTCGTATCCCAGCTTTGTCCAACGCAATAGCTACCTGCTGTTCAGGTGTGTCCACCCCTTCAAGATTTGGAAGGAGTAGTCCTCTACGGTAGCCACTTGAAACAATCACTCCATATCTTTTTACATCCAATTCATCTACGGATGAAATATCTTCAGCTTCTGCAAGAACATCAACACTATAAACAATGTCGTCCAGCTCGTTTTTTGTAACGGGTGCAAATCGGGGATCCTCTGCGCCGGCGCTTACAGCATTACGCAAAATCTCGTTAGCAATGCTACTAGTGATTGGACTTATCGTACCAATGCACCCTCTGAGCTGGCCATGTTTATTTAGCGTTACAAAAACGCCTGCTTTTCTTTTAATCATCTCTTCTGGAAGGTTATCTGGAATAAGCGCATATTCTCCTGTTTTCACATATGACTCAAGAGACAGGCGTGCAAGCTTTACATAAGGATCTTCGGTTGATTTTAATTTATTTATTTTCTTCTGCTGATATTTTTTATAAGCTATGTCAAAACGACGTTTTTCATCATCACCTTTTATGTCAAATGAAGCCACCGCATAGCCTACACCAAAAGTGCCTTCATAGGACAACAGTTGGGAGTCAATAGCCATTCCATCCAGTGCCCCTGCCATAATTATAAAGGATTTTAGACCGCATTCTGCTGCAGGTTCGGAAAGTGATGAATCAAAATTTAGAAATGAAAGAAAGTCTCCACTGCTCATTGCTTCTGTAACTTGCTTATCAAATTCAGGTCCTTCTTCGACAAAGCCGTATGGTCCTTCGTGTAGCAGTTTATGCGAAAGATCTCCACTTGCAATAATAACAACCTTGCGCCCAAGCTTATTTATGGTTCTTGTAATAGCTTTTCCAAACCTGTAATGCTCTAAGCTATCTAATCCTGACAGACCTATTCTTACTATTTTATAGTCTTTATAGTATTTGTTAATAAAGTGAAGTGGTATAAATGTTCCATGATCTAGGCTATCATCTCCCTGTCCTAAAGTTCCGGCAGGAATATCTTCGTTGAACGCTTCCTTTGACAGCTCTTCTACTAATTCATTATCATATTCTACTTCGATGGATAAATTGTTTGCTCCGAATCGGCGCATGTCTCCCTTTACCTTCGAGCCTGGCGAGATGTGGAAATAATCAGCATACAAGGTGGTGTGAGGTGATGTAACGATAATGGTGTCGGGTTTAACCTGTGAAATTCTTTTTGCAACTTCAATATAGGCGTTGATTGTCTTTTGGATTTTCATCTCTTCCCCACTACCCACCTCGGGTAAAATGATGGGTGGATGAGGAACAATATAAGCAGCCTTTAAAAACATATTCTCCCTCCATATTCCATTCTTTGTTACACGGGGGATGGTTCTTTTGTGCTATCTTATATTGTGTTTACACTTGATATATTGTAAAAGTAACACCAAAAGCCATCCCTCTGCGTTGTTCCCGTGTTTTATTTTTTGTTCCTTTTTTGTATTTCTTCGTCGATTGCTGCAGCAGCATCTTTTCCAGCACCCATTGCAAGGATAACTGTTGCTGCACCAGTTACAGCATCTCCTCCTGCATAAACATGTTCTTTACTAGTCTTACCTGTTTTTTCTTCTACTATTATGCCGCCCCAATTTTCAGTTTCCAAACCCTTAGTTGTAGCCTTTATCAAAGGGTTGGGGGATGTTCCAATAGCCATAATGACACTATCAACATCTATAACGAACTCGGAGTTTTCCTTTACTATTGGTCTTCTTCTTCCTGAAGAATCAGGCTCTCCTAGTTCCATTTCTACGCATTTAATGCCCTTTACGAATTTATTTTCATCCGCCAATATTTCAACAGGGTTTGTAAGAAGCTTGAAAATAATACCCTCTTCCTTAGCATGCTCCACTTCCTCAAGTCTTGCAGGAAGCTCTGCCTCAGAGCGACGATAGACAATATAAACCTTCTCAGCACCAAGTCTTAGCGCAGATCTGGCCGCATCCATTGCAACATTACCGCCACCTACAACTGCAACACTTTTAGCACGCTGCACCGGTGTCTTAGCACCCTTTTCGTATGCTTTCATTAGGTTGACCCTTGTTAGAAACTCATTGGCAGAGTAAACGCCCTTTAGGTTCTCTCCAGGAATATTCATAAATCTTGGCAAGCCTGCGCCAGTTCCAATGAATACTGCTTCAAACCCTTTTTCTTCGAACAATTCATCTATTGATAAAACTTTTCCTATAACCATATTTGTTTCAATCTTCACGCCAAGATCTCGCAAGGTATCTATTTCTTTTTGAACAACGGATATTGGCAAACGAAACTCAGGTATGCCATATACTAATACTCCACCCGCTTCGTGAAGCGCCTCAAACACTGTAACATCATAGCCCTTTTTTGCTAAATCTCCTGCACATGTTAAACCTGCAGGACCTGCACCAATAACAGCAACCTTGTGACCATTTGGCTTTGGCTTTTCAACTTCGGTGTCCATATTCTTAAAATGCCAATCGGCTACAAATCTTTCTAATCTACCAATACCAACAGGTTCACCCTTAAAGCCTCTTACACATTTTTGTTCACACTGTATTTCCTGTGGACAGACTCTGCCACACACGGCTGGCAAGGAGCTTGATTTCGCAATAATCTGGTAAGCTTCCTCAAAATCTTTATCAATTACTTTTTGGATAAACTCTGGTATTTCTATTCTAACTGGGCAACCATCTATACATGGTTTGTGTTTACAATCTAAACAACGCTTAGCTTCATCAACAGCCTGCTCTTCTGTATAACCTGTTGCAACCTCTAAAAAGTTTTTCTTTCTAGCATTTGGCTCTTGTAAAGGCATTTCATTCTTTTTTAAAGACATATTTCGCATCTGTTATCGCACCTCCAAATCATACAATTTACAGCTGTCTTCTCTTTTTTCCACTTCGAAGTTTTCATACATTCTTGAGCGGTCAATTGCCTCATCAAAGTCTACTTTGTGACCATCGAAATCAGGACCGTCAACGCAAGCAAATTTAGTTTCCCCACCTACTGTTAATCGGCATCCACCGCACATTCCAGTTCCATCAATCATTATTGTATTCATGCTAACTGTGGTTTTTATTCCATACTCCTTAGTAAGGGCTGCAACATATTTCATCATAATAAGCGGTCCTATTGTTATTACTTCATCATACTCTTCGCCGCTTTCAATTAGCTCCTTAAGCGCAACTGTAACTACGCCTTTTTTCCCATAGCTTCCATCATCGGTCATAATAATTGACTTCTCGCTCACAGCCTTAAACTCATCTTCAAGTATTACTAGCTCCTTATTCCTAAAGCCAATTATGGAATGAACGGTACAACCATTTGAATGAAGCTTTTTTGCTATTGGATATGCTATTGCGCAACCTACTCCCCCTCCAACAATTGCAACCTTTTTCAAGTTTTCTGTTTTAGTCGGGACACCAAGAGGGCCAACAAAATCTCTAACGTATTCCCCCACATTTAACTCGCCCAGAGTTATAGTTGACGCTCCAACTATTTGAAAGATAATAGTTACTGTTCCCTTCTCTCTATCAAAATCTGCAACTGTCAACGGAATTCTCTCACCATCCTCGTCAACCCTTAGAATAATGAATTGACCAGGTTCTGCCTTACGGGCAATTTCTGGTGCCTCTATTTCCATAAGTGTTACTGTTGGGTTTAGCTTCCTCTTTTCTACGATTTTATACATTTAATCACCTTTCCTTCGTTAGTAAACCTACTATATTTACAAAAAGAACTCAGTTCTATTTAGATTCATTTAAAAACCTTTCAGACAGTTTAATAATACCCTATTTCATACTAATTATAAACATCAATAATTTCAAGGCTTATGCACTGTAATAATAAGTGTTACACTTTAGAAACACAATATAATTACAATAATCCGCTTGATAATATTATAACAATCTTTTGAGCATTTTTAAAGTGAAACAAAAGCCATAAATGTTTTTTATATGATATGAATACAATTGAATCGGCAGACTGTGTTATTACTGGGTTATTTACATAAAAGTTCAGTCAGGCTGCGTTATTATAATTTTGTTTTTGATATTTTCTATATCTTCCTCTCTTGGAGGAGCCGTACCTTCAGTTAGACAGGCGGCTGTGCCATATGCAACCGCATTTGCAAAACACTCTTTTAGGCTCGATTGCCGAATGTATGCCCCAATAAATCCTGCTATCATACTGTCTCCTGCACCAATTGTAGATAATGGGTCTATCCGCAATCCTTCGGCTATAAATCTCGAATTGTTAAGAGCTGCTGCTGCACCGTGCTCTCCCATACTTATAATAACATTTTCTATACCCTTTTTTTGTATCATAACGGCAGCATCCATCGCTTCTTCAATCGTATCTATTCTCTGATCTAATAATACCTCAACTTCATCTTTGTTAGGCTTTATCAACCACGGTCTTATATCAATTAACTCCTTCATCGAAAGCGAATTGCAATCTATAGCAAGCATGCAGTTTTTTTCACGTAGCTCAACAAGATTATTAGTTATATATTCGACTGATAAACCCTTTGGAATACGTCCGGTAAATGTCAATACAGTGTTCTCATCTACTATTTGCCTGTATTTTTCAAAAAGCTGATTTGTTATTTTTTCAGTTACGCTAAAGCCTTCTTGACTAATCCTAGTCTCAGGCATACCTGGAGTATGTATAGTGATATTCTCCCTTATTTTACCTTCTGTGTAAATAGCCTTAAAGTCAAGGCCATCAGCTTCCAATAGGGAAACAAAATCCGAAGCATTTTCATTTCCTAATATGACATAGGATATGCTATCTATACCATTTTTCAATAATGCATGGGATATATTGATACCTTTCCCACCAACGGAAACCAAAATAGAATCCACATAATTTTCTCTATAAAGATAAAAATCCTTCATCCTGTAATGAAGGTCAAAAGCAGGGTTTAAAGTAGTTGTTATAATTTTCATGTTTTCACCGTAAGATTAATAATATTAATGTTGCTCGACCTTTTTTTATTAGCAATCAACCAAATCAGAATACAATTAGAACGCAAGGCGATGCCTCTTTATTCACGGGCATAATTATATCATAGCCATTCTTGCAAAGAAAGAATCTTATCGTGCGTTTCTTAACCCGTCAGATTGAATTAATTAATGCTAGTCATTTCCCAAACAACGGTCTTATTTGGGCTACACGTTGTTAGATAACAAGTTCCAACTATTGATATATTTGTCGTTCTTTTAGGTACGACAGGCTATACCTGTGATGTTGCGCCAGGTAACTACAAGATCAAAATATAAAAGGGCTAGGGAAGAGTTTATAGAGTACGCCAATAGTACTGATATTTCGGTCTTAGCATGGCCGATAAACTAATCATGTGCATGGGATTTATACAGGCTTTATGTATGCATTAATTACATTTGTCGCCATAAATTACATTACAGGTATTATGGTGGCTATACTCGAAAAAAGGTTATCAAATGAGGTAGGATTTCGAGAAATATTTAAGAAAGTTCTTATTTTTTTTCTACCTGCCGTCGGACACATCATAGATTTCAATGTAATACAAAGCGGTAGCGTTATACGAACAGCAGTCATCTTCTCCTATCTATCAAATAAAGGGATTAGCATATTAGATAACTCTGCAAGGCATATTAGAGTATTTTGATAGTGATCGGGTGGATGAGATGGCTGCCGATGTGCTGGATGATATTTTGGTGTCTAAGACTTTTGAGGGCGGTAGTAGGATTGGGCGAAGAGGTTATTAACGGTAACATTGGCCTTTGAGCATGCCAGAAGCTTGAAAATCGTGTGGGGTAGAGTAGGTCAAATACATATTTTATGTCCTTGAGATTCTACTAAGATATTGCCCTGGATACCAACTATAATAATCGTTAAGCAAACATAGTTTTTTAATATGCTTTACTCTATATGAGTAAAAACCATATTTACTTTGTTTTATACCTTGAATCTCCCCAAATTCTCCATAGCTAGTTATTACTTTATCACCAATACAAAATACTGGTGAAAAAAGTGGTTTTAGAGCTTCATTAGTAAAAAAATCTTTCTCAATAAAATCCTTCATTATCTTATTTCTACCCATGGGTGTAACTCCGATTAATTTCTGGCATCGAATAATAATAAAATTAATAACTGCATATATACATGCAAAATTAATTTTAATGCTTTTCATTTCAATTTCTTCGGTTGGTTTTTCTGGAGCGAAATGAATATATTGGCTTGCTTCTCTATACCCTTGATATGTAAGTTCAAGTGCTGT
>DASRMZ010000105.1:0-6545 GCA_035647675.1 Thermoclostridium sp.
AGGGTTTAAGGCCCTTTGTTGCAGTATATTCATCCTTTTTACAAAGAGCCTACGACCAAATTTTGCATGATGTATCTTTAATGAATTTAAATGTTACATTTGCTATTGATAGGGCAGGGATTGTGGGTGAAGATGGTGAAACCCATCAGGGTATATACGACATTGCATTATTATCCACTCTGCCTAATATTACGATGATGTCGCCAGCTGATTATGATGAACTGGAAAAGATGCTTGATTTTACCGTAGTTCAAGGAAAAGGACCCATTGCTATCAGGTATCCAAGAGGTCAGGGAAAGCGAAACATTGTACCCGATACGCCTATCGAATATGGTAAAGCTGTAAAGCTTATGGATGGGGATGACATAACCATCGCAGTGACGGGACAAAGGGTAGAGGCTGTATTGGATGCGGCAAGAGAGCTTGAGTCACAAGATATACACTGTGATGTTATATACTATCGCTTTATTAGACCCTTTGATGTGGATGCGCTTTGCAAGTCTGCGCAAAAAACCCGCATGGTATTGACGGTTGAGGATCACGTAGCAAGCGGAGGATTTGGAAGCATTGCATTGAATAAGTTAAATGAGGCTAATGTAAATGCTCGGGTAAAAATGGCTGCATTTCCTGACAAGCCTATAGAACAGGGTAAAAGGGATTTACTGTTTCAAAAGTATGGTCTTGATCACAAGGGATTGCAAGAAGCTATAAAGGCTTTTATTACGCAGGGGGATGGTAATCTTGTGTAAATTACACAAAAACGATGCCTCTTTTGTGTTATCGAGCATACCAAAACACATAGTACAGTACATAAAAAAGACGACATAGCAAAACGCCCTAATGCATAGCGTATTTACAATATATAGTATAGCGAAACTCAAATTAGTTAACATCAATCTACTCTAATTGTGGTGATGTTGAAAAGTGTAAAACAATGGTGAATTATAATGTCAAAGATACGTTTAGATATAAATCTTGTTAATAAGGGTCTATTTGATAGCCGCGAGAAAGCTCGTAGAGCCATTATGGAAGGTATTGTTTTTGTTAATGGAACTCGTGAGGATAAGGCAGGCTTTCAAGTTTGTGATGATGCGGAAATTGAGATTAAGGGCAATCGACTTCCCTATGTAAGTAGGGGTGGGTTGAAGCTTGAAAAGGCAATAAAGGAGTTTAATATTGATCTCAGTGACAAGATATGCCTTGATATTGGAGCTTCCACCGGAGGCTTTACAGACTGCATGCTCCAAAATGGCGCAAAAAAAGTGTACTCTGTTGATGTGGGGTATGGCCAATTGGCATGGAAGCTTAGAAGTGATGATAGAGTAGTTGTTATGGAGCGTACAAACTTTAGACATGTAAGCCCGGAAGATATTGGCGAAATGGTGGGCTTTGCATCAGCGGATGTTTCATTTATTTCTCTTGATAAAATTATACCACCTGCAAAAAAGATATTAAAACCTGATGCAGATATGGTATGCCTTATAAAACCACAGTTTGAAGCCGGTAGGGAGAAAATCGGGAAAAAGGGTGTTGTAAAAGATGAAGCAGTTCATCAAGAGGTTATTGAAAGAATAATCAAGTTTGCTCATGAATTAGAATTTAGCATTAAAGGTCTTTCTTATTCACCTATAAAAGGTCCTAAGGGAAACATAGAGTATTTATTGTATATAGGTCAAGGTAAAAAAAATCAAAGTAATTTTTCAATTGAAGAAACAGTTAAATTAGCCCACAACAGTCTTTGAGAAAAACTCACACAAGTATTATTGTGTGAGTTTTGGAGGTGCGTTTGCTTTGCTAAATGCACTACATTGATGTCGCGTGTTTTAATGCTTTGCGTAGAAATACTTATGGAAGAACTATACAGTACTTGCACATGACTTAGCTGTCATCCAAGGGTATCCGAGCCAATGATTGTCATTCCGAGCTTGCCGAGGAATCTTACGCTAAAAAAAAGATTCCTCACTACGTTCGGAATGACAACGAGGTTTGTGTGGACAGTAACATTTACACAAAAGAACAGCTCCCCTGTGTTATTTAATGGTTGTATTTTTATACAAGTTGAATGTATAATATATATATTCAGTTTAGATGGGATGTTTTTTATGAAACAAAAAAAGGTGGGTCTATTTGTAAATAGACAGAAGGATGATAATTTCGGGGTAACAAGAACCATTGTGAACTATGCGCAAAGGTACGGTGTTGAGCCTTACCTTTCTGAACCTGTAGCAAAGGGCATAGGGTTTCCTAAGTGGTATAGCCAACATGAAATGCTTACCCAAGTTGATTTTTTAATCTCTCTTGGTGGTGATGGTACACTTTTAAATATGGCAAGAACAGCTTTTGAATATCAAGTCCCCGTACTTGGGATTAATCTTGGTACAGTAGGCTTTTTAGCAGATGTTGAAACAGATGAAATAGAAAGTGCTATTAAAGTGTTATCAGAAGGAAAGTACAATTTGAAAGATAGAATGGTTCTTTCTGCATCGGTTATTCGTAACGAACAAGTAGTTTTCAAAAGTATTGCCCTAAATGATGTAGTTGTCAGTAGAGATGGTCTGTCACGCATTATAAGGCTTAAAGTATTTGTAGATGACCAATATATTGACTTATTTCCCGGAGACGGCGTTATTGTATCAACGCCAACAGGTTCTACAGGTTATACTTTGTCTGCGGGAGGTCCTATTGTACAACCCGATATGGATATGATGATTACCACCCCTATTTGCCCCCATATATTATACTCGCGTTCTTTTATTACAAGCCCGGATAGACAGCTATGTATAACCATTAATGACGATTATCCGGATACTGCAATTGTAACGATGGATGGGCAGGAGGGCTTCAAAATTGAGGCGGGTGATAGAATCAAGGTAACACGTGCGCAAAAAACAGTGCAGTTTGTTACTATAAACGATATCAATTTCTATAATGTGCTTAGAGCTAAAATCCATGACCCAACATTAAAGAATGAGTCTTAAATTGTTCGTACATAGCTAATAAAAGGATGGCTTTTGCAATGCAATGCTTTAAATAATAGCTGTATAATATGTGATGATAAGCTTTCACGTATAACTACAATATAAATTGTACACAGGTGTGCAAAATATGTAACATAGCGAAGGTCTCAAAGAGGAATTAGTTAATACGAGCTAAAGATATATTAAAGGATATTACAGTGAATGCAAGAAGGGGGAAGCCTATGAAGTACAACAGGCATGCTAGAATTCTTGAATTAATCGATAATTATGATATTGAGACACAAGATGAACTGGTTGAGAAGCTCAAAGAGCATGGTATGGATGTTACCCAAGCGACAGTATCAAGAGACATTAAAGAGTTGCGTCTTGTAAAGGTAACTAATAAAGAAGGTAAATCAAAATATAAGTCAATGAATAATGACCCCGGAGTTGTTAGCGATAAGCTCATTACAATTCTAAGGGGAGGATATGTGTTAAGCGATTATGCAAACAATATTCTGGTGATAAAAACATTGCCAGGAATGGCCCAAGCTGTTGCCTCTGCAGTCGATTCATTAGTTTGGGAGGACATTGTTGGCACCATCGCCGGGGATGACACCATAATGATTGTTACTCGCGCTGAAAGAATTGCTGAGGAATTACAGGAACGATTCACCTTGTTGCTAAAGGGGGATTAACAAATGCTAATCCAGTTGTCGGTTGAAAATATTGCCATAATAGAAAAACTTACTATTGAACTTGAAAACGGGCTGAACATATTAACCGGGGAAACAGGGGCAGGCAAATCCATTCTTATTGATGCTGTAAACGCTTTGTTAGGCAGTCGTGTATCAAGAGAGCTTATTAGAACAGGTAAAAATAAGGCTAGGGTTGAAGCCATCTTTCAAGGTCCATCGACATTGGAAGAGGTATTAAATAATATGGGTATTGATAACCAAGAGGATGGTACCCTTGTTATATCACGTCAGTTTTTTACTACAGGCAGAAACATATGCAGAGTAAATGGAAGCTTGGTGACGGTATCTCAGCTTAAGGAAATAGGCGAATATTTAATTGATATCCATGGGCAAAATGACAACCAATCCTTATTGAGAAATAAAAATCAAGTTGAATATCTTGACAGCTTCTCAGGTAGTACACTTCTAACGATGAAGGATGAATATAGAAAAAACCTATCTGAATTTAGAAATGTCGATAAGAAAATTGCGCAATTAAAAGTTATGGAGAAGGAAAGAGCTCGCCTTGAGGATCTATATAGATATCAGGTTAACGAAATAGTTAGTGCAAGATTACAAAAGGGTGAAGATGAGCAGCTACTACAGCAAAGCAATATTCTTTCTAATGCAGAGGATATCATTGAAGCTTTTAACAATGCATACTTTTCTCTAATTGGTGAAGATGATATTGCTATGGGGGCTCTTGAACAAATACAAAGAGCTCAAGCGGCTTTAGGGGATATCGCTGAATTAACCCCAACGTTCGGGCAAATATCTGAAAGTCTTGTAGAAATAGTAGATAGAATAGAAGAGATAGCTCGCGAAATTAGAAACAGTAAGGAAGAAATTAATTACGACCCTGATCTTCAGCAAGAGGTAGAGGAAAGACTTGCCCTTATTGAATCATTAAAACGAAAATATGGAAACAATTTTGAGGAAATAATTCAGTATGGAGAAAAGGCTCAGGAAAAGCTGGATGAGGTTACAGACACTGAGGCTCATTTAGCTGAGCTTAACAAGAAGAAAAAAGAGCTGGATGGGGTTTTGTATAGCAAGGCATCAAATATACATAAAATGCGTATTGCTGCTGCAGAGGTTTTGAAAACCAAAATAACAAGAGAATTAAGAGATTTAGAAATGGCCGAAGCAGAGTTTGCTGTAGATATAAGGTTTGATGAGAGTAAATCTTATAACGATGATGGTCTTGATACAATAGAGTTCCTTATTTCGCCTAATCCAGGAGAGGGTTTAAAGCACTTAAATAAGATTGCATCGGGTGGTGAAATGTCAAGAATCATGCTGGCAATTAAGGGGATTCTTGCAGATGTTGACCAGATAGATGTACTAATATTTGACGAAATTGATACTGGTGTAAGTGGCATAGCAGCGCTCAAGGTTGGAAAAAAGCTTCTTGAAATATCAACAAATCATCAAGTAATATGTGTAACACATGATGCTCAAATTGCAAGCTTGGCTAAAGCTCATTACAAAATAAGTAAGGAATCAAAGGATAAAAGGACCCTTGCCCAAGTGCATAAACTCTCCGGTACCGTTAGAGAGGATGAGGTTTCAAGGTTGTTAAGTGGTGACAACAGCGAGAACACTGCAAAGCTAGCCAAAGAAATGATTGAGAAGGGTATCGAATTTCGAAATAATTATATAAATAAAAACTAAAATACATATAGCTTTTCAAAAGCAGTGGTATAAAAAATATATAACATTGCACAATGTCTTCTAGCTATGTACAGATGTATAATAAGTATTATTAAATAAAAAGGAAAAGGAGGAGATAAATTTGAATTTAAGATTGTCTGAACACCTTACTACGGCAGTCAGTCCCGATGGATATCCCCTCAGCGAATTGCCAGAGATAGCCATGGTTGGAAGATCAAACGTTGGAAAATCATCGTTAATTAATTTTCTAACCGGAAGAAAGTCCCTTGCTAGGATTGGAAATACACCCGGAAAGACACGGGTGATTAATTTTTATAATGTTGAGGATAAACTGCTACTGGTTGATCTCCCAGGCTATGGATATGCAAAGGTTTCTGAAAGTGAAAAGAATAGATGGGGTAAAATTATAGAAACCTATATAAATACTCGTGAACAGCTTTGTGGCATGATAATGCTAACTGATATTAGGCATAAACCAACACAGCAGGATATAATAATGTATCAATGGATCCGCAGTATGGGAAAACCCTATGTCATCGTAGCAACAAAAGCAGATAAAATTGCAAAGGCACATTATGCTAAGCAAATTGCACAAATAAGATTAACACTGGGATTGGTGCCGGAGATTCCTGTAATTCCTGTATCTGTTACTAAAAGAACAGGATTAATAAACGTTTGGAAAGAGATTGAAAAGATAGTTCCAGGTTTGGAAATGACGGCAAAAAAGGAATAGAAGAAGGTAGATGTATATGAAGGCAGAAATACTTGCAGTGGGAACAGAGCTTTTAATGGGGCAAATAGCCAATACTGATGCGCAATATATATCAACACGACTTGCAGAGTTAGGTATTAATTTATACTTTCATACCGTTGTTGGAGATAATGCTGAAAGGCTAGAAGAAACGTTAAAAAGGGCCTTGGAACGCTCAGATATTGTTATTACAACAGGCGGGCTTGGCCCCACCAAGGATGATCTTACAAAAGAGACAATATCGAAAACCATGAACCGCGAATTGGTTCTTCATGCGGATATACTTCAAAATATTCGTGATTTCTTTGAAAAAAAACATAGAAAAATGGTTGAGATAAATGTGAAGCAGGCATATTTACCTGAGAATTCAATCGTTATTCCCAATCTAAATGGCACAGCTCCGGGATGCATTATAGAGGATGCTGG
>DASRMZ010000106.1:0-20048 GCA_035647675.1 Thermoclostridium sp.
GAGTTAAACAGTACCTTTATAGTTTCAGTGTCTACCCCATCCAATGCTTTCACTCCGTTTTCGATCTTTTGCATACATGATGGGCAAGCTAATGTTTCTAATTGAATCGTTGCTTTTTGCATATCTATCTCTCCTTTATATATTAATTATATACCCGGTAATTATCACTCTAAACCCTTATATACGTTTTGCCATGTATATATCTTGTGAACCATGCCCAATCTTAATACCTCAATTTGTATCTAAGAAGTCTCATACCGTTTACAATTACCACCAGTATGCTGCCTTCATGTACTAGCATACCAATTGACATATCCATCCATTCACTGAAAAATACACTACCAAGTAAGAATAATACAACTCCAACTGCAATAATAATATTTTGCAGCATGTTCCTGGCAATTGACTTCGTTAATCCTAATGCATGTGGTAATCTGCTAAAGTCTGAATTCATCAATACAACATCTGAAGTCTCAATTGCCACATCTGTGCCACTTCCCATGGCGATTCCAATCTGTGCTAATGCTATTGAAGGACTATCATTTACTCCGTCTCCAACAAATGCTACAATATGACCTTGGCTTTGTAGCTTTTTAATATAAGCTGATTTATCCTCTGGTAACATATGCCCATATGCTTCAGTCAAACCCAATTCATTAGCTACCAAATCAACCGTTCCCTGGTTGTCACCTGAAAGAACTATTAGATTTTTAACGCCCAATCTTTTAAGCTTTTGAAGCTCTTCTTTTACCCCTGGGCGGATTTGGTCACGAATACCCATTAAAGCCTTTAATTCACCATCAACCGATGTTAGAACAAGGGAGTTTCCATTTGCCTCAAACCTTGAAATATCAGCACGGGCTTTATCACTTAGATGAACATTTTCCTGTTCCATCAACGAAACATTACCCACTGCAATTGTATGCCCATCTACGTTGGCTACAATGCCGCCGCCTTTTACAACATGTGTGTTTTCAACGATATATAATTCCACATTTCCAACATGCTCTACTACGGCTTTTGCCAATGGATGATCTGATTCTTTTTCTACATTCGCAAGATAAGCCAATACTTTATTTTTGTCATCAACATCCTGTGTATATATTTCTTGTTCTGCTACTTTAGGGTTACCAATTGTCAATGTACCTGTTTTGTCAAAAACGATTGTGTCAGCTCTGCTAAAATCTCGGATGACTTCGCTGCCCTTCAGCAAAACACCATGCCGAGCTCCGTTACCAATGCCTGCCACATTTGATACTGGCACCCCTATAACCAATGCTCCAGGGCAACCTAAAACTAATATAGTAATTGCAAGCTCAACATTTCTTGAAACTAACCATACTATAATAGATAAAATTAAAACCGCAGGAGTATAGTATTTTGAAAATCTATCTATAAAGCGTTCAGCTTCTGATTTTGAATCCTGTGCTTCTTCAACCAATTCAATAATCTTACCAAAAGTAGTATCTTCGCCTACACGATTAGCAACAATTTGAATGGTTCCATTTTCCAGAATGGTTCCAGCATATACTTCAGAATCTTGCCTCTTACTAACCGGCACAGGCTCACCTGTAATGCTTGCTTCGTTAATATGCCCTTCACCTGTTAATACAGTCCCATCAACAGGTACCTTAGCTCCCGTTTTCACTAGTAAAATATCGCCTACATCCACTTCATCAACTTCTACTTCTTCAAATTCACCATTCTCCATCTGCTTCAATGCGCTTTCGGGGGCCATTTCCGTTAATTCCTTTATTGCAGAGCGTGTTTTATTCAATGTACGTTGTTCCAAATAAGCTCCAAATAAGAATAAAAAAGTAACAATAGCCGATTCTTCAAAGTTTCTAAGTAAAAACGCACCTATTACTGCAATGGTAACCAACACGTCAATACTTACAACCTTTACTCTTAGCGCTTGATATGCTTGAATTGCAATGGGTATAGCACCTATGATCGAAGCAATAACCAACGATCCAACAAGCAGCTCTGTGCTTTTAAATAAATAATTACTACTAAATGCAATTACAAGCAAAATTCCACTAATCAATGTTATTTGATTTTTTTTTCTTAATATAAGTCTCTGCACTTAAATCAGCCTCCCTCACCATTCCACCAACTAAAACACAACCCATTCGTAGATTAATAAATTTTTTACTGCATACAATATTGATGCTTGCTCTTAGTGGACCCATACCCTATTTCTTTTTCTTTGCTGGCCACTTTGCAATGTTGTTCTTTTTAGCATTTTTAATGTTGCTTTTTTCATTTCTGCTTTACAATGCTGCGGTTATGCATGATACGCTTTATCTAATTCTGCTAACATATTATATACTGCTTCGTAGCTTTCACATACATCAGCTGGAATTGTATAATTGCTTGTTACCTCTCGCAGCTTAATAAAATCTGCATTTAGCTCAGGTTTTTCTTTTCCTGCTGTTTTTGCTTTTTTTACAATTATGTCATATGTTTCACGAACCTTGTGGAATTCCGGATGGGTGCCACCATGTACTCTTGCTACAATGGGCACATATTGCTCTAAGGTTTTAAAATAGCTTTTCTTCGCTTCATTAAATGTTAAATGTTTTGACATGTTTTCGCCCCACTTTCTTGTTTTCTATATTATGGCTTACTTTCGTTGAATTTATTGTACCAAAAAAAACAGAATATAAATTGATCTTGATCAAGTATTTCAAACCCATGCATCGTTGAAAGATAACTCTAATCAAGGTAGAATAAGATAGAGGTGAAAATTATGTTGACAGAATTATATTTTGAAAAGCTATCAAAATATCCAAGGCTCAGCGAACCATGCTCTATATCAATTCCATTTAAACAGGGGCAATTAACTGATATTCGATTGCTCTGTCTAAAGGATGAAGGAAGAACCCTACCAACCCAAAAATCAATCCTCTCAACATGGCCAGATGGCTCTGTTAAATGATAAGCTATGAAGGTGGTTCTTTTCGCAAAAGGAAACAAATCACCCGAAGCATGCCCTCGGGATGGGTGAGCTACATTCAATAGGAATGATTTATTATAACAGTTCTAGCAAATTGTCTAGCTACATCGCATCCTCTATACTTTAAACTTAGAAACACTATCTGTCAGCGTTTCAGAGTTTTGCTCCGTTGCTTTCATATATTCTAAAACCTTTGTTGCTCTTTCCATTACATCCAACGCTTTGAGAGAAATCTCTTGTGTACCTTGTGCTTCCTCGTTGTTAGCAAGAGTGATTTCATTTATTGCTTTTACTATACTTTGCATTGAACTAAGTAATTGTTCAGATGTTGTTGAAAAATCTGTAACAATTTCCTGGAATGATAGAGCATCATTGGAATACTGCTCTCCAATACCCACCATGGTTTTATAATCATTTATTACTTTTTCATCAATAAAATCCAACGCTTTTTGTGAACTGGAGGCAAGTACTTCAACTGAAGTTATGACAGATTGAATTACATCTTGAATTTCATTTACGGTGTTCTTTGAGTTCACAGCCAGCTTTCGTATTTCATCGGCTACTACTGCAAATCCCTTACCCACTTCACCAGCCCTTGCAGCCTCTATAGCAGCGTTGAGCGAGAGTAAATTTGTCTGTTCTGCTATCTGAAGTATAGAATCGGTAAGAACATTTATATTTTTAACAGCCTTGGACTGTTCCAATGCACTATTCATTTCTAAATATAGGTCATGATGTATAGAGTTAGCTGTATTTTGAGAATCCGTAGCACTTTCTTTTAAATGTTGTGCACGTTCACTGACTTCCATTGACATGTTCGCTCCGTTTTGTGCCTTTTCAGCAATGGTCTGAACTGCACCTTCTATTTCAATGGATGTAGCATTCATCTCTTGTGCATTGGCAGCTGTTTCCTCACTCGATGCAGACATATCCTCGGCAGTTTTCGACACCTCGGTAATTCTACCTAATAATTCCGTCAAATTATCAGATGACGCAACAATATTCTCATTAACATTGTTGACCTCATTAATAACATTATTAAGCACATTTCTTATGGATTTGCTCAGAATATTAACTGATGCCATAAGCATGCCGATTTCATCTTTTCTACTTTCATAATCGTAAGATAAATCCTCGGAAAAATCTGCTTTGGCAAGTGTATTCAGATGATCTGCAGCCACTATAATGGGCTTAGATATACTATTTGCCACGAAAACCGACAAGACAGCGACTAGAGCTAAAGCTACTATAATCAATATGACTGCAATAGTAATTGAATTATAAACCTGCTGATATATTTCATTTGAAGGTGCTGTTACCACCACTTTCCAACCAGTTGTTGGAACGGTTGCAAATGACCCCACCATTTTCATACCATCGTCTTCTTTATACTCAATAAAATCACTTTCACTAACCATAACACTTTCATCAAGTGCTTTTAATTTACTGGTACTTTCGGTAACCTCTTTAAAGCCCTTGCCTATGTACTGGAAATGCTTGCTAAATATTATATTCCCAGATCCCGACATAAGGTATCCATATCCCGATTCGCCTATTTCGATAGTGCCTATGATGTTTTCCAGCGCTTTAACTACAACATTGCTTTGAATAACCCCCAAAAAGTTTCCAGACTTATCAAGTATGGGCACCGCAATGGCTATTATTCGAGCACCAGATCTGTCACTTATGGTAACATCACTTATAGCTGGCTTTTTTGTAGCCTTAGCCTGAATAAAGTGAGCATTACCTGCCATGTTTTGCCTTGCGGTAAGGTTGTCAATTATACAATTCCCGTCTTTATCTGCAACTACAGATGTTTCAACCTCAGAGTCAGATTGATTTATAATCTTAAGCGTACTCATTATCTCTTCCTTTTCCATGTCAGAGAATTCTGGATAAGCTTTGTAAAGTTCGGTAAGCTGCATAACCTTAGAATTGATCCAAGAATCTATTACCCTTGCATTAGAATCGGCAAGCTCTATTTCATGTGTTTTAATATTTTCAGTAATCTCTTTTAAATACTGCGTCAATTGAAATGATGAGAGTATGAGGAGCGGAATAAACGTTACACATAAAATAATTAGAATAAGCTTAAATTTCAAGGATTGAACAAGCTTCAAAAAAACCACCTCCGGTGTTAAGTCTCAGATTATCGTCTACAAACCTACCATAAAAATCGCATATGTAACCATAATGATTACATAGCCCCTACGCCATAAATGAAGAAAGCACATTTTGATATGTACCATTTATTATACTTATACCCATATAATATCTGGAACTAACCACCGGTTATACACACTTGCTTAAGTTTAAGGTGTCATCTACTTAAGTTTTTTAGTTGGTTTTAAACTACCTTTCCTGCTGACATTTGAAAATATACTTTGAAGGACTATAAATACAAACAAAAAGCCTGATGTAATAATTCTAGGCCAGGATGCATCAACAATGCCAAGCAATGGAACTACTCGTTCTATAATAGAGTTTATTAACACTCCGAAAAAAGTCCCTATTGGAAGACCTACACCGCCACTTAGCATAACACCACCTATAACACTTGAGGAAATTGCATCTATTTCATAACCATAACCATTTCCAGGGTTGCCAGACGGTGCAAAAAGAGTATACAGAAAACCACCAATACCTGCCAGCATACCGCAAAGTAAATGAGCTTTAAATTTCGTTTGTCTTACATTTACACCCATTAAATGAGCGCTTTGGGGGCTACCGCCTATAGCATAAAGAGAACGACCAAATTTTGTTTTTTTAAGTAATGTGATTATAATAATTAAAACAATTAAAGCCACTATAGATGCAGGTGTGAGATATGCCACATCTAAGGTTCCATTCTTACGCATATTGTATAGAAACGGAATGTACAGCTTGGCTCCTGACCAACCCATAAACATCTCGTTAGTTATGGGTACGGATTTAGCATTAATAACACTTATCATTCCACGAGCAAAATACATGCCCGATAAGGTTACTATGAATGGCTGGATTTCCATATAAGCAACTAAATATCCCTGAACTGCTCCAAAGATTAATCCTATGGATAATGCTGTGGGTATTGTCCATATTGCGCTTATATCATTATTTAAAAGCATTGTTGCAATAACCATGCTCACAAGTCCAGTCACTCCACCAACAGAGATATCAATGCTACCAGCAATAAGCACAACTGTTAAACCCAAAGCAAGCATTAACAGATAGGCTTTATTATTAAGTAAATTAAAAAATACAGAATACTTTGCAAAATTGCTATCGCTAAATACAATTGCTGAAATAATATATATTATCGTAAAAAGAGATACCGTGATCAGCAACAATGCCTCTGCATTGTTTAGGGATTTACGCTTTTTTGCCTTTAACATTAATTTTGTGGTTTTTCCGTCATTCATTGCGTTAACCTCCAACAGACACATTCTTGCTAAATATTGTTTGAGTAAATCTTTTGATTTTCGCCTTAAACACATCGCTATTTGCAACAATAATTACAATAATAATAAGTGCTTTAAATACATTCAATTGATCTGCACGTACATTCATTGCATATAACGTTGTTGTAATGGCTTGAATGGTATATGCTCCTATAATAGAGCCTGCTATGCTAAATTTACCACCACCCAAATTATTACCCCCAAGGGCTACCGCCAATATGGCGTCCATTTCTATACCTAAACCCAATTCACCTGAGTTTACACTTCCTATACTACTAGAACCCACAAGTCCAGCCAATCCGGCAAGCACACCATAAAGTACAAATGTCAAAAGCTTTATAACACTTGAATTTAGACCTACAAGACGGGATGAAGCATCATTTATTCCGACACTTTGTATATACAGCCCCACACTTGTCAGCCTAGTGAGCAACGTTATAATGATTACCGTTAGCGTACTGACAATAATCGTTGTCCTTATAGGCACACCAGGTATTTGAACTCCCAGCCATTTATATACAGGATTCATAATATATATAGTTTGTCCATGAGTAATCTGTTTTGCAATTGAGCGACCTGCAGTAAATAGGATAAGTGAGGTTAACATCGGTGGCATTTTCAACTTTGATACCAAGAATCCGTTGAAAGCACCGCACAACGCCCCACCAAGCAACCCTACTATTATTGCTACAATATATGGGCTGTGAAAAACATCTGTTCTGTATTCTGTTCCATTCAACATTAGCCCACAAAAGCTTGCTGCAACTGCCATAATAGCACCTGCGCTAATATCTTGTCCTCCCGATGCTGCTGTAACCAAAGTCATACCCAAGGTTACAATAACCAGCTCACTGGCCTCGTCTAAAATGTTTGGTATATAACCTGATATCAAGCCATTGGCTATTGTTATATTGAAAAAACCCGGTGTTGTGATAATATTTTGAATCACAACAATAAGTAGAATTATTACAGAAAAAGTCAGTCTATTGCTTGTAAGACTCTTGGCAATTGATACAAATGTAGATTCACCAAGTTTATTTTTAACCTTTAAGTCACTCATTGCTCTCCTCCTGCTATCGTCCGCATAATGGTATCTTGATTAAGATCACTATCAGTTAATTCTCCGACTTTTTGACGATCTCTCATAACCACTATCCTTGAGCATGTCCTAAGCATTTCATCCAGCTCAGAAGAAATAAATGCCACGCTCTTGCCTTCGTCGGCAAGCTTTAATATAAGCTTTTGTATCTCTGTTTTTGTGCCGACATCAATGCCACGGGTAGGCTCATCCAAGATCATGAATTCGGGATTTGTAAGCAACCACCGTGCCAAAATGACCTTTTGCTGATTGCCACCTGAAAGACTTTTTATTGGAGTTTCCTGGCTAGCGGTTTTTATGTTAAGAAGTTTAATATACTCATCGGCATACTCTTCCATTTCTTTTCGACTTAAACGTTTAAATAACCCCTGTTTTGCCTGAAGTGCAATGATAATGTTTTCCCTTACAGAAAGATCTGCCAAAATACCCTCGGCTTTTCTGTCCTCTGGCAAATACGCCATACCATGCTTCATTGCATCCAGTGTATTTTTTATGATAACGTTCTTTCCTTTTATATATTGCTGACCCTCAATGGCCTTATCTGCACCATATATGGTTCTCACTAATTCACTACGCCCAGAACCTAGTAGCCCACTAAAGCCTATAACCTCACCTTTATAAATCCTTAAGTTAAAAGGTGCAACCTTAGAACCACCACTTGACAAATCACGTGCTTCTAAAACTGGTACCTCTGATTCGTAAATTGATTCATCTATATGGACATTAAGATCTGAAAGAACTTCAATTTCCTTGCCCATCATCTTTTTTACAAGCTCAAAACGAGGCAAGTTTTCTATTTCACATTCTTCAACGAGCTCACCATTTCTAAGTACAGTTATACGATCACATATCTCATACACCTGTTCTATAAAATGCGTAATGAAAATGATCCCCACCTGGTTTTTCCTAAGCTGCCGCATAAGCTTAAAAAGTCCTTCCACCTCATCGGCATCAAGAGAAGAAGTCGGCTCGTCAAGGATTAAATATTTACATTCTGTATTTACTGCGCGTGCAATTGCAATCATCTGTTGGATTGCAATGGAATAACTATCAAGCTGTGCAGTTGATTCTGCAGATATATTAAGCTCCTTCAACAGTTTATCTGCCTCTTGGTTCATGCATTTCCAGTCAATTAAACCCCTTTTTAATGGTTCTCTCCCCAAGAAGAGGTTTTCTGCAACAGTAAGGTTAGGGCATAAATTTAATTCTTGGTAAACAGTACTTATCCCATATTTTTGTGCGTCTAAAGGCGACCTAATAAATGTTTGTTTCCCATCTATATATACTTTACCTTCATCCATGGGATAAACACCAGTCAAAACCTTGATGAGTGTTGACTTACCCGCACCATTCTCACCCATCAGTGCATGTATTTCACCACAGTGTAAATTAAAATCAACATTGTTCAGTGCGCGGACACCTGGAAAAGACTTCCCAACACCAATCATTCTCAAAGAGGGGCTGGTAGTTCCACTATCGCTATACTGCTTGTCCATGCCATCCGAGCTATTTTGTTCTTGTTTTACGTTATCCATATGCATGCCCACCTTCATTTTGATGTTGTTTAATCATTATGACCAGTCAGTCAATCAAATGATTACTTTTTAAAGACTTTTGTGATGTCACATCAATAATAGTTTTTGTGATGTTACATCACAAAATGCTCTACTTTATTTCGTTCGAGGAGATTTGTAAATCCCCTCGAACGACCATCGGATTTAATTTGCATTTACTAAATGCGAATAACCCTTATATAATCTGTTTTGATTAATATGAACGAGCGTCTACAATTTCCTGGGTAATGGTATCATAGAAGAATGCTGATTCCTCAACAGTCTCTGTTTTGCTTGGTTTTACACCATTTTCCATTGACTTGATAATATCAGCGACCTTCGGTCCATGTAGTGGATTACACTCAACATTACAGTTAATCTTACCCTCTAAAGTCATTTGTAGATATGCTCTGTTTGCGTCGAAAGAAATGATTGCTACGCCATCATCTCCGCCAACTTTCTTTCCAGCCTCTTCAAGAGCCTGAATAGCACCGTCTGCCATATTGTCATTTTCAGCATATACGCATGTTATGTCGTCACCAAACTGCTGAATCCATGAAGCTGTAATTTCTTTTGCAGTATCAGTACTCCAATCACCTGTTTGTTGAGCAAGCAATGTCCAACCATTAGCTGCAATAGCATCCTCAAGTGCTTCAGTACGTCCTACTTGTGCAGATGCACCCAACTGACCTTGCAAGTGAACAATATTACCTGCTGTTCCGCCTACAAATCTTGTCTTCATCCAATCTGTAGCTTTTACACCTTCTCCGTAGAAATCACTACCTAGCCAGCACTCATAAAGATCTTCACCAGCATTGATGGTACGGTCCATAAGAATAACGGGTATGCCCGCATCCTTAGCGTTTTTAAGAACGGTATCCCAGCCATCTACATTAACTGCTGCGATGATTATGTAATCAACTTCCTGATCTATGAACCCTTGAACGTCAGAAACTTGCTTTGCAGCATCATTGTTGGAGTCTGCAAGGATTAAGTCAAAACCATTGCTATTGGAAAGAGCCTCCTGAACTGATTTTGTGTTAGCCTTACGCCAGTCAGACTCATCTGCCTTACATTGTGCGAAACCAACTGTGATAAGATCTCCTGACTTGCCAGAAGAGCCTGCTGGTGCTTCACACGCTACTAATCCTAATGTGACAATTACAACCAAAAGTAATACAAAAATCTTTTTCATTTACCTATTCCCCTTTCAACATTTTGTTATAATATACATATGTTTAGCTTATACCTATGAATATTAAAAACAATAGTTATGAAAGATCTTCGTAAATAATTTAACCATATTAATTAAAAAATGAACAATAAGCATATAAATATAGATTTTATTTTGTCTATAATCACTAACCAATCACAAAATTTCCAACTTCCATAGTAAAAAAACACACATATTATTGTCTAAGGCTTTTCCGTTCTATCGTTCAGCGGTACTTAAATAAGTGTTACAGTTCAAACTCTTCGTCTTTTGAGATATAGATGTGCACTAACGGAAACGACGCTTCAATTAAGTGCTATGGCAGATCAGTATTCTCTACTATCAATCATTTCCTGCGTAATGGTAAAACAGTCGAATTGTGTCTCATCAATGTAATTTATTTGGTCAATGGGCTCTTTATTTTCAAGCTTTTCAATTATTTCATCAACATATGGTCCCTGTAAAGGGTTACACTCCACGTTCAATGTAATTTTTTGCTCTAGACAGTATTGAAGGCCAAGTCTTGTGGCATCAAATGAAAGGACAATCACACCATCCATGGGATTGCATACTATTCCTGCCTCTTCTAATGCAGCTATAGCCCCAAGAGCCTCACCATCGTTCTCGCAATAGACAACATCAATATCCTTTGTATCCTCTAAAATCGAATGCATAACCTCATATGCCTTCGCTCTTGTAAAATCACCGCATTGCTGTGCAACAATCTGCCAATTCGAATGCTCAGTCACCGCTTCCTCTAGCGCAGCCGTTCGTCCAATCTGAGCGGTAGAACCTATTGTTCCCTGAATATGTACTATACGAATATTCTCCTCTGTTCTTGCTTGACTTTGCAAAAAATCTTCAAGCCAATGAACTGCTGACTCACCTTCTCTATAAAAATCCGACCCTATGTATGCTGTAAAAAGCCCTTCAACATCAGACTTAATATACCTATCTGTTACGATAACTGGTATATTTGCTTTTTTCGTTTCAAGCAGGATAGAGTCCCAGCCTGTCTCCACCTTTGGTGAGAACAATATATAGTCAACCTCTTGCTGAATAAAGGTACGAATAGCCCGGATCTGGTTTTCCTGCTCCTGCCTAGCATCTTCATATAACAACACATATCCATTTTCTTCGGTCAAGGTGGCCTTAATGCTCTCAGTATTTGCCACTCGCCATTCCGATTCTGCGCCCACCTGTGAAAACCCTACTACTATCATTTTATCATTAACACTCTCTGGCATGGACCCCACTGCTTTTTCACACCCGGAAAGTAAGACCAATAAACAAATAGCTACCAACGTTACTTTTTTCATGTTTTTCAACTCCTTAGATATCTTGATTCGTATAAAAACACTGTAGTTCTATTTTACCTGCATGGGGATTTTAACAGTGATTTTTGTTCCACCATCAGGTACACTTTCCAAGCTTAGTCCGTATTCACTGCCAAATAGTATTTGAATTCTCTGATGTACTGCTCTCAAACCAAACCCCTCACGTTTATTGTCAGTCAATGAAGAGCATAACTCATTTAAACGCTCTTCTGACATTCCTACGCCATCATCCTTTACCACAAAAACCACATGTTCATCTTCAGCTCTACCCGATACCCGTATTAGACCTTTACATCGTCTATTTTTAATGCCATGGTATAGAGCATTCTCCACTAATGGCTGTAGTGTAAGTTTGGGTAAAACATAGTTTTTTAGATCATCCGGTATTTCAATTTCGTATTCCATCATATCCCGATAACGCATCTGTTGTATTTCCAAATAACTTCTAACATGCTGTTTTTCTTCAGCTATTGTAATTACATCCTTACCACTACTTAAGGAAAAACGAAAATAATTCGACAAACTTGCCACCATCTTGACTGAGCCATTAATCTCTCCAGACTCTATAAGCCAAATGATGGTGTCGAGTGTATTATACAAAAAATGTGGGTTAATCTGTGCCTGTAGCAACGCAAATTCCGTTCGCCTACGTTGCTTCTCTTGCTCAGCATTTTTATCAATCTGCCATTTAAGCCGCCCTACCATGCTCTCTATACCATCTGAAAGAATTTGTATTTCTTCAACATCAGCTTTAATGGGCTCACATACTAACAAGCTACCCTTACCTATTGCTTCTAGCCTCTCGCATATTCTGTCTATGGGATCTACAATTTTTTTTGTCAGCTTTTTAGAATTATTTAGTAGGAGATAGAGTAAAATCAGTACCAACACTCCAACTACAGACATTAGAACTACCACATTTCTAATCATTGTGGACTGGAGATCATTTAAATGTACTGCCTCGTAATATAGATATGTATACATAAACTTTTGAATCAAATCAGTCAGGATATAAATGTTTTTCTCAAGCTGATCCACTCGAGAGTCATACTCTTGTGTTTCTGCTATCTGTTGCATTTTTTCTTCAAGATTGTGGCAAAGGTTCAACACACTACTAATTGCACGAAGACTGTCTTTCCTAGTTGTAGTATCAATCAGCTTTTGTGCAATTGTCTTTGCTGAATAAACCTCATCAATGGGTAGACCCTCAGAGTATTGGCTATCAATAACATAATAGTACATCTTTAGATCAACATTGTCCTTGAAATCTTGATTGAAGTTCGAAGCCGTCGTTACATTATTCAAGATTGCATTATACCTAAACGCATATCCTATCCCTAACACTGCAAGAACTATAATTACGACAATTAACGGTATTGCCACAATCATAATCATTTCCCACAGTCTTCTTTGCATCTTTATTTTTTTTCTTTTCTTGTAGAAAAAAATTGGTATCACTGTTTATTTCCTCTTCGATATTCACTTGGTGTGCAGCCTGAGCTTTTTTTGAACACAAAACTAAAGTAACGTGAATCCTTATACCCAACATCAAAGGCTACTTCGTTTAGGCGCTTGTCGTCCTGGCGGAGCATATGCTTGGCTTTTTCTATTCTCTTAAATGTGATATATTCTATTAATGTTTGTCCAACTTCTTGGCTAAATATTGCAGACAGGTAATTCGGGCTGATGTTCACCTCTTTAGCCACCATATCAAGAGATATAGAAGCATCAGAGAAATTTTCATTTATAAAATCTATAGCTTGTTTTAACACATCGCTTTGTTGTTTTGTATTTTCAAAGTCACGCTGTTCAATGGCCTTCCCTAAAACCTGGTACCCATACTGTTTCGCATCTTCTACAGTTGACACATTTGCTTTTGGCCAAAGCTCCAGTGACCAAAATATGTCGGCACGACAACCAATAGAATCTAAGTATTCCACAGATGTAAAGTAAATGGTCATTGATAAGTACCTACAAAACAAAGGCACTGAAACCACTTTTTCCTCAGCATTTTCTAGCAATTGGTCTATGAAGTGATTAATCTCACCTTTTGTTCCACTATTTAAGAACTTACGAATATTTTCTTGTTCAATTTCGTTTCTTTCGATGTCAGTTTTAGATATGTTTTTTTTCTGAAAATTGCTGATGCTCTTCTCAGACAGAATATGCTCTTCCGGGCATAAATAACGATAGGACAAAATGCGGCTTACCCCTTCAAAGCAAACTGGTATTTCACTAAGACGTGATACTGGGGTACCACACGCTATATACCAATCCACATCATGTACTGCGAAGGCGCAACAATCTTTTATGCTATCAATGCATTCTTGCGTTAGCTGCTTAATATTATGCTCCATACCTTTAACCAAAATAGCATATGTAGTTATATTACAACGAAATAATATTACGCCCGGATTTCCAATAATAAGCCGTGTAACATTTTCTTGTATAGACGAAAGAGATTCGGTATAGCCTTCGGGCATACTTGCATCGTATTCAATACTACTTAGCGAAAAAAGAACTAAGTTGTAGAATGGAGCATTTAAGTCTATGCCCATCTCTTTTGCTATTTCGGATATTTCAGTTACACTCAAACCACCAGTAGCAATTTGCTCAAAAAAGTTTCTTCGTGAATAGTTTTCATATTCTTGGGCTTCCCTTCGGAAGTTTTCAATATATTGCTTTTGCTGTTGTTCTTCTCCCAACTCTTCATACATCTCAATTAGAATTTCTACCATTTTTTCTTTTATAACGGGTTTAAGAAGATATTGATCTACCCCCATACGAATAGCTTGTTGGGCATAAGAGAAATCATCATATCCGCTGATGATGACGATTTTTGCATTGGGCAAGTCTTTGCGAACTAGTTCAATTAAAGAAAGTCCATCCATAAAGGGCATTTTAATATCTGTTATAATGAGATCGGGTTTTATCTTGCGAATCATGGGTAGTGCAAGCTCTCCGTCCGAAGCGTCACCAGTATAAATAAACCCATACTGTTCCCAAGGAATACTTTTACGAATTCCTTCGCGCACTACCACTTCATCCTCGACAAGAAAAACTTTAAACATAATATATCTACCCTTCACTTGAGTAATTACATTTTTGTGAAATTTCCTTATACTACTAATTATAATAGCACTTCTAAAATATTGATGTCAACAAACTACCAGCTGATGTCTTTTACGTTACCGTTCACAGGTGTTACTGTTCACACCCGCACATACCTTGCTGTCATCCAAGGGTATCCGAGCCGATGATTGTCATTCCGAGCCTGCCGAGGAATCTTACGCTAAAACAAAGATTCCTCACTACGTTCGGAATGACAACGGGGTGTTGTGTAAACAGTAACTCGCAGGTAACCAGAGGGATATAGCTGTACAGTATGTGATTATAAACTATCATGCATAACCACAATATATTTTACAGCGGTACACAAAATATGTAACATCAAAAATGTCTAGTTAATGGACTATTTGGCGTAATCTACTCTGCCACAAATACAGATTTAGGCTGGCTGCACACAGGGCAGACCCATTCATCAGGTAATTTTTCAAAGGGTATATCCTCATCATAAACATAGTGACAAACTGAGCATACATAAGTTTTTATCTCTGGCGTATCAATAGAATTCGTTTTATCAATAGCTTTTCCAGATTTCAAAGCCCTGTAATCGGTATAAGTCATGGGTTGTCCCTTTTCAGTTTTCTCTCCCTCCACCACGTTTAAAAACAGCTCATTTCACAGTTTTTGTTACTCATTTTATCAATTTTTTGTGTCACACTTTTGCCCATTAGTAAGTATTCCATGAATAAGATTTATACAAATTTTTCTTCACTTTGAGACCATTATATCATAAATGTTTCGGTAGCTATATAAACATCGTTTAATATAGCTGAGCATTTTGCCATCGTTATAATTAATTCGGCCACTGCTCTTCAGGCACATTACGGTATACCTCTTCCATGGTATGAAATCCATCTTTAATCACTGTTTCAACCATGTTTTTCTTTGTTACAAGTATCGGTTTATACTGGATAAAGGGCACATTGTTCTTTCCGTCATGAATCGTGTGGGTATACTCTATTTCCTTTCCCTTTGCTATATCTACCGCCAATTGGGCAGCACCCTCTGCAAGAACTTTAATGGGTTTATATACCGTAGCTAGCTGCGTTCCCTCAACAATCCGCTGACACGCTGAAAGCTCCGCATCATGACCAACAACATAGACATCACTTAACAGCCTGTTTTCGGAAAGGGCCTTTATGGCTCCCTCTGCTAGCCTATCATTTCCACCTATAACTGCGTCGATTCTCATTTCTTTGGTAATGGCTTCGCTGACTGTATTATACGCCTCTTCCTCCCGCCAATCCTCTGACCAAACCTCATCCAGGATATGGATCTTTTTATTGTCGAGGCCAACCTTCAAAGCTTCTTTAAATCCAGTATTAAATAGATAACTGTTATTGTCCTTTTGTGAGCCATTAATGACGATATAATTTCCTTCAGGTACTTTTTCGTAGAGTGCACCCGCCATCAGCTTGCCAACCTGTACACCGTCAAAAGAAATGTATGCATCAACATCAGAATTTTTAATAAGGCGGTCATAGGAGAGTACTGGAATCCCTTTCTTTTTAGCAGCCTTGATACACTGGGATAAACCATCCTTGTCATAGGGAATGATCACCAAGCAATCAATCCCTTCCTCAACAATTGCATAGATCTGCTCGATCTGCCTAGTTGTATCTTCATTTGCATTGCGCACAATAACTTCCGCACCCAGCTCTTTAGCTTTTGAAACAAAAATATCTCTATCTTTTTGCCATCTCTCAATCACAAGACCGTCAATGACCAGTCCAAGCACAATCTTATCCTCTATATTTATATTTTTGTCTTCAACAGGATTAGTGCAGGAGCAAAGGCTGAATGCAATAAAAAGACCTGTAACCAAAAGCACTTTTCTACTTATCCGTTTTTTCACATTTTCGACCTCCTTTGTTATCGGTCGTTTCTTGTTACTATTTTCATAGAATGCTTTATACAACTATATCGGTCGTTGAGTTAAAAATAAAAGCAATTAGGTCACGCTCATTGTCTGGCTTGATACTATTTCACGGTTCATATTAATATAAGTTGTAGGAGGCAGACCTGTGTTCTTTTTAAATAACCGACTAAAGTAATTCGGATCTCCATATCCGACACGATAACATATTTCTTTTATGCTCATATCTGTTGAGTGCATCAATAGCTTACTTTGCTCAATGCGGACAAAAGTCAGGTACTCAATGAAGTTGTATCCAGTTTCTTCTTTAAACAGCCTACTGAAATATTGTGGACTAATATTCATATTTTTAGAGAGCTCCTCCAAGGTGATGTCCTTGTGAAAATAATCATTTATGTAATTCTTTGACCTTTCAATTATGCAATTCCCTTTTTCTGATTTTTGAAATTGTATTTTCTTTGTTATGTACCTAATACGATTCAAACACCATACCACTAACTTTTCAAATCTATCCATGGAGAACATCTCCAAGATATAATCATCATATCTCAGTGAAGTATCTTCGGCGATGCTCGCCTCCATTGCTTTTATATGAACCATCACCATATATTCTATCAGAATACTACGCTTTTTTTCAAAACTGAGTCCTTGGATTTGTTGAATTTTATCGGTAACCTTTGAGAATGCAGTAATTGCACCTTCTTCATTTCCCATTTCTATTTTTGCTAACATATCTCTTGATGCATGAAAATCCCGAATACCATTACGCTCCTCCCCACATATGTCCAAGAAACTGGAAATTGCCTCTCCACGATTACACCTTAGTGCTTTAGCTGCTTCATGATAGGATTCGATAATCTCTCTATTGTTTTTGTAGCTTCCTATGCCGATAAAACATTCCATCTTCATTTTCTTTTGAATACGCTTTAGTACTTCCTCCGCCAGTACAATGGTCTGTATGCGGAAATCATATTCACTTTTAAATATATCTGATGGGATATAAACAATTATCTTATTGATGAGTACAGGTCCTACAATACATTTACACTTGAACTTGAAAATATCACGAATATAAGGGTAATTCTTCTGCCCTACGATACCGGAGCCAATTCGATTTGACAACGTTTCCGCTGTTTTTCCATCGCCGAACTGCATGATCATGATATAACCGCCAGCGTGATTCATATTCAAAATATCCATATATCTGAGTAGTTCTTCATCAAACTCGGCATTCATCAAAATGGAGTAGATAAACCCCTGCTCCAAATAGGGAACCACCCTTTCCAACTTCTCAATGGTTTCAAGCTCTCTCTTTTTTCTTTCCTCATGTTGGTGAATCAAGCTAATCATTTTCATGATTGTGTCGATGAGCTTGGTTCGGTTAACTGGCTTTAGAATATAATGCTCAACACCAAGCTCCATTGCTTTTTTTGCAAATTCAAAATGCTCGTATGCTGAAACAATAGCAAATTGAGCGTCTGGATTGTTCCTCTTTATCTCGGATATGGCGTCAATACCATTAATGCCAGGCATTCGAATATCCATCAAAATTACATCAGGATGCTCAGCCCTAGCCTTTTCAATTGCTTCACGGCCATTTTTCGCCGTAGCTACAATAGTCACATTCTTTATGTTTTTATGAATAATATGTGTGACCGCATCAATCACTATCTGTTCATCATCCACAATCATCAGCTTATACATAACTCTCTCCTCGCTTATAAAACCTATCAAAATCAAAGCGCATTGACTCTTTTTGCAGCTTCAAAACAATTACTGTGCAACCCCTAAAATAGGAATACTCATGATTACCTTTGTTCCTTTACCCATAACACTTTTAATTTGAATCACATCTTCCTTGCGATAAAACAGCCTCAAGCGCTGAATCACATTATTAATCCCTATACTCGTGGTATGACCCTTTTGAGTCTTTTCTGGAAGAATATCACCTTTAGCAGCCTTTAGGAATATTTCTTTAATGATTTGTTCACTCATTCCTACGCCATCATCAATAATCTCTATCACATTTTCACCATTTTCTTGAAAAACATGGATCGTGATGTTTCCACCCTCCTCTTTCCCACCGATTCCATGGATACAGGCATTTTCAACAATTGGTTGAAGGATAAGAGGTGGTACCCGTACATTCAATATTTCCTTATCCTCAATATTTATTTGGAATTTTATCATCTCCCCAAAGCGAACCTTCATCAGGTCAGTATAAGCCGTTACACTATCCATTTCATCGCTTAATGGTACCTCAGTGTCCAAACGCCGTACATTATACCTAAAAAGTGCAGCTAAGTCTTCAAGAAAGCAGGAGGTTCTTTCTGCATCCTCCATCATGGCAAGCTGAACCCCAGCATTTAGTGTGTTAAACAGAAAGTGTGGATTGATTTGGGATTGTAACGACTGCAGCTGCGCATTGTTCAAAAGTGTCTGCATTTTTAAGTTCTGCATTTCCTTTTCCATAAGCCTAGCCTCTATCTCTGCTTTACTGTGCAAGGCTTCAATATAATTTCTTACGCTTGCTTTCATTTTATTAAATGCCTCTGCCATTACCTTGATTTCATCGTCAGTAGTAACAACCACCTCTTCTACATCAAAATTCCCTTTGGATATTTCTTCAGCAGCATGAGAGAGTTTCATAATTGGATCGGTCATTTTATATGTAATATAGAAAACAATGATGCAGGATAAAACCATAATATCAATAATCATCACCAGATTTGCCCTTTCCACGATGATATTATTTTTCGACAGGGCTACATAATACGCTGTGTTTCGTTTTAATTGCTGTAGATTAAGCTGTTCTATCTCCACCATAATATATTGACCAGTCAGATGAACATCATTGTATTTTTGTCGTATTGTGTCGGTATCACGTCCTTGTTTGGCGTTAATGGCTTCATCCGCACTCATCGAGAATGTATCTATTAGATTGACAAGCCTATCGGTATAATAGTAATCGGCAAGCATGGAGTCTTGCATTTGTTCGGCACTTTCATTGAGCTGATCCATATACAGCTGATATCGATTTTTACTATCTGAATCCTTTGTCTGCATAAATAGGACAAGGTTTTCTTCTGCTGCGGTAAGGTAATTTTGCATATCCTCCAACAGTATACTTAATCGAAACATGGAATCAATCTTCCGAAAAAAATAACGTGAGTTGACCGAAAGATAAACACTGACAGAGCTTACTAAAATAATGGACAGCAAGAAGTAGAACAACATTTTTTTTCTGATGGTATTAACGTTAAACACTTTTCTCCAATTCATCGTTCGTCCTCCACTATCTGTCAAATAAATGCACGTTATTAGCCGTTACGATATTGAATGGAATTTCAATATAATCACTTGTTACCTTTTCTTCAGTCATGATATCCAGTGCCCGTATACTCATCATCTCAGGATTCATATCAAATGAAGCAGCAATCACTTC
>DASRMZ010000107.1:0-2823 GCA_035647675.1 Thermoclostridium sp.
AGTAGCCAGGGATGTTTCCACCTGATACTATAAACCACGCATAAATACATTATCACCCATTTTTCGTTGGATGAAAAGAGATGTTTTATGGGAAGGGGGAATGAGAGCCTTCTTTCTTGCCTTCGGAAATTATACACTAACGCTTTGTGATACAATTGAAAAAATCAAAAAATCATGATTGTGGTGTAAAGGAGAATGGGAAATATATCGTTTGAAATTGACCTAAATGAAAAAAGTGAAGCCTCTATGGAGTACATCAATGGAAATAAAGTAGTAAGTGGGGATCCGAAAAAATGTCACATGGCTTTCAGTATAATAATCTCTAGCCACCTTTAGCCACTACTCGCGGGAGAAAAAAGCTATCCTTCTTGCATATTGTTAGACTTTGCATTATAATGGATGCAACGGATAAATATGCATATCATCTGCTATCATATGGTAAATATCTTAAAAAATGCTTTGAAGGCATTAAATATTCTTATTGTATTGGAGAATATAACGATCAATAAAGAATACGTATCCAATGAAAAACGAGACTCTTCTAAATCTACCTTAGCATTTGTTTTGATTGCTCTTTTATTTTCACTGTATATTTCAATTTCAGGGGTTACACTACCTCATCCCAAATCTGATGACACACCCCTAACAGAGTTTTCGGCACTCAAAGCTTACAATCATCTGAAGGTTATTGCAAAAAATGTGCATTTTACAGGAACGGCTGAAAATGAAAAAGTAAGAAATTATATTATTCAAACCTTGAACGATATCGGACTGGAGTCCACAATTCAGAAAAAATCATTTTTAGGAGTTAAACATTGGGGTTATGTAAATGTACATAATATCATCTGCCGTATTCAGGGGACAAAAAATAACAACAGCACGATCCTGCTCGTTGCACATTATGATACGATGCCTACAGCACCAGGTGCAATGGATGATGGATCAGGTGTGGTAACATTACTCGAAACAGCAAGAGCATTAAAAGCAGGTGAACCGTTGAAGAATGATATTATCCTGCTATTTACCGATGGGGAAGAGCCAGGACTGTTGGGTGCCGAGGCATTTGTTGAAGATAATCAATCCTTGATGTCAGAAATTGCTCTCGTTGCTAATTTTGACGCGGGTGGAACAGGGCCTACTTTATTGACAGAGACTGGCAGCGGTAATGCGTATATTACCAAACACTTGTTGAAAGAAACTTCGGAAAATACAGCGTATTCATCACTGGTCAAGCTGTCTGAGTTTTTCCCTTCTGCTACCGATATCAGGGTTTTTGAAAAGACAGGAATTCAATATATCAACATTATCGTTTCCATGAATAAAAAAATAATTCACTCCAGTGAAGACAATATAGAGAATGTTAATCTTGGAACCCTACAGCAGGAAGGCGATTACGCTTTAGCTTTTTGCAGGGGATTTGGCAACATTGAGAATTTATCTTCTGAATTGAATACTACGAAAGACAATATATTCTTTCCCATTTCAAATTGGGTTACTGTTATTTATGGGCAAAATTGGGGTGCTTTCTTTGCGCTGTTGGCTACATTAATATATATTGGCATTGTTTTTTATGGCTTGAAATTAAAAAAGCTTTCGATAAGTGGCATATTTGCCGGAGCGATGTTTTTTCTTGCAGGTGTTCTTGGTTCAGGGGGCATATCATTTATTATCACTGGTTTGGGCAGGTTGGCTTTTAAGAACCGTATACATCAGTTATTTGGCTTTGAGAAATTCTTGCAGGGCTCAGATTATACAAATGTTTTATTCATTGGTCTGGTTCTTGTTTCATTTTCTGTGATGTCATTCATTTTTTGCTTTGCCATCGGAAAGAAAGCTTTTATTGACTTATTCTCAGGAGTAATGCTTGTTTGGTTTATTATTGTTTTGGTTTCTGCTTTTTATTTTGCAGGGCTCAGTTATATGGCTGTCTGGCCATTTGTTTTTGCATTGTTCATCCTCGGCTGGCATATTTTCCATCAAGGCAAGCCAGGGTTCATTATGAATCTGGTTTCAATATTTTTATTGATCGTCCCGGCTTTTGTTCTTTTCTTCCCTGTAGCATATTTTTCTTCGGCAGCAGGGGTAGATAAAGCACCACTCATCAACATGATGTTATCACTCCCTTTCGGGTTGATTACACCTTATCTGCATGATAAATTGTCAAAACAGGGTCGGGTTATTTATGCTTCTACCGGCATACTAGGTATTATTCTATCCGTTGCAGGTATTATAGGTTTTGCAATTTGGGTGAAGTAGAACTGCATGTGTAAAAAAGTTAATCGTGTCCAGGACAAAGGGTGCAAATACACCCACATATAGATAGCCATTGCCGAATTGGTATACAGATGGGACTCCTTCCAGAACTGGCCAAAAACTTCATTGTCACCAGTTCCGGATATCCATATCTTCCTTTCAGCGAATAAAGATGCATGAAATACGTAATACAAACGCTTTACAATGTGGCAAATATGTTGATTGTGGGTCATTACACAGGTACTGCCGGAATTTCAGGTGTGAACATCGGCGGGCAGGTTACCTTTATCATGACTAATATTATCATCGGCCTGACGGTTGGCGGAACGGTTGTTATTGGCCAGTTTTTCGGTTCAGGGGACAGAAAGGGCAATGTGGTGAATGTTGTTCTGGATCTTTTGTTTGTGGGCGTATTTGGTATGGCAGCAAGGGGACTAGATAGGAAATTGCTTTTCTATATCTAAACTATAGCATCACATTTTTACCAAGTCAACAGCCTCTAATTAGCATAAATAACAATATATGTTAGATAAATAGGATGATATATATTAACTACTAAATTGTTATTCT
>DASRMZ010000108.1:0-4507 GCA_035647675.1 Thermoclostridium sp.
ATCTGTTGTGGAGGGTATTGGAATTGACGAGCATGACAACGAGGGAAGGGTTTTGACGGCGGAGTACGAGAAGTTTTATTTAGTAAATGTGTACACACCAAATTCACAGCGGGGTCTTGCAAGACTGGAATATAGGATGCAATGGGAGGATGATTTTAGACAGTATCTTCTTAATATTAACAGCAAAAAACCTGTAATCATTTGTGGAGATTTGAATGTTGCACATAATGAAATTGACTTAAAAAACCCGTCTACAAATAAACAGAATCCAGGGTTTTCGGATGAAGAACGTGAAAAAATGACCGTACTACTACAAAGTGGCTTTACCGATAGCTTCAGACATCTATACCCTGATAAAACCGATACTTACACATGGTGGTCATATATGTTTAAATCGCGAGAAAGAAATGTTGGCTGGCGTATAGACTATTTTATTGTAGCAAACAACATAAATAAAAAAATAACAGAAGCAGGAATACATCCTGACATACTCGGTTCAGATCACTGTCCAGTTTTTCTTGAAATAGATATAGACTAAGTATTATAGGTAAACAATCTAAAAATTCTCAATAACATGCTTGTACTATTTATTAAAGCACCCGCATAGAATTATTTATGCATACAGCAAAATTCATTCTATCGGGAGGCTTATTATATGCAAGCAATTAGACTTTTACCCAATGATGTAGGTATAAGAAAGAAAGAGCAAGGTTTATCTAGTAGTGAAGCAAGAAAAAGATTAGAGGCATATGGGAAGAATAAGCTAACTAGAAAGAAAAAGAAAACATGGATCTTGCTATTTTTGTCGCAGTTTACCGACTTTATGGTCATTACCTTATTGGCTGCTACAGCAATTTCCATGATTATGGGTGAAATAACCGAAGCACTAACCATACTTGCAATTGTTATTATAAATGCTATATTGGGGTTTTACCAAGAGATGCATACCGAGAAGACTATGGAAGCTCTCGAAAAACTTGCAGCCCCAAAAGCAAGAGTTTATCGTGATAATGAGCTTAATGAAATCTCTGCAGAAGAAATCGTGCCAGGCGATTTAGTTGCTATAGAAGCTGGTGACAGAATCCCTGCCGATGGTATTTTAATCACCTCAAGTAATTTGCAAATTGATGAATCCATGCTTACAGGCGAATCGATGCCTGTTACAAAAGAAGTAAAATCTATGGGTCTTAAAAATGAATCCTTTAAAAAAAATCAAGTATATATGGGCTGTATTGCTACAAATGGAACAGGTCGCGTTGTTGTAACTAAAACCGGCATGGAAACTGAAATGGGAAAGATCGCCCATATGATACAGGTTGCAGAAACTCAAGACACACCACTTCAAAAAAAGCTTGAAACACTTGGTGGTTACATTGTTGTGGTTTGTTTTATAATTTGTGCAATAGTATCGTTAATGGGAGTAATTAGAGGCGAAAATGTATTTGAAATGCTATTGTCGGGTATAAGCCTTGCTGTGGCAGCAGTTCCAGAAGGGCTTCCAGCAGTCGTTACAATCGCCTTGGCTCTTGGAGTCCAAAGAATGGCGAAAAAAAATGCATTGATAAGAAAGCTTCCAGCCGTTGAAACATTGGGCTGTGCAACGGTCATTTGCTCTGATAAAACAGGTACCCTTACAGAAAACCAAATGAGAGTAATTTCGGTATATAGCGGTAGAACAAGATACCAAGTATCACGAAGTGAAGCCGAGCACAAAAGTAAACTTCTCCTTCAAGGTAAGCCAGTTTGTCCTATAAACTATCCAAATCTCAACCTAATGGCTTTGACAGGCATACTATGCGGAAATGTGAATATACATGAAGTTGAAAACAAAGAGGAGGAAAATATAGGTGAAGATATATTTTTGGGGGATCCCACCGAAGTCGCGCTTGTTCAAATGGCAGTGGAAACAGGATACCGCCTCGAAAAAGTTACCGAAGAATATCAAAGGATTAAAGAAATCCCGTTCGATTCCAACAGAAAAATGATGAGTGTTATATGTAGTACTCCATCGGGGGATAAAATAGTTTTCTCAAAAGGTGCTCCAGAAATATTATTAAAGAGATGTACTTCCATTATGGTGGCAAATAGCGAGAGAACAATAGTAGACTATGACATAAGAAGAGTCGAGCAGGAGAATAGCTATATGGCTAAAAGTGCCTTACGTGTTATTGGTATGGCATACAGAGTTTTGGAAAAGGGCACAACCATACTCGAAGATCCAGAGCAGCAGCTTACTTTTCTTGGACTTGCAGGAATGATGGATCCGCCAAGGCGTGAAGCATACGATGCAGTTAAACAGTGTAAGGTTGCAGGGATTAAGCCCGTAATGATTACCGGTGATCATAAAGAAACAGCAAAGGCCATAGCCAAGGAATTGAGAATTTCAGATGGGAACCAAAAGGTTCTAACTGGTGATGATATAGAGATGCTAACAGACGAGGAACTGAAAAATAAATTAGATGATACATTGGTTTTTGCACGTGTTTTACCAAAGCATAAACTAAGACTGGTTAAGGCATACAAAGAGAAAGGAGAAATTGTCGCCATGACAGGTGATGGGGTTAACGATGCCCCCGCTGTAAAAGAGGCTGACATTGGTGTGGCTATGGGGTGTACGGGAACAGACGTAACAAGGCAGGCTGCTTCAATGATTCTTATGGATGACAATTTCTCAACTATAGTGGCAGCAGTAGAAGAAGGGCGTAATATTTACAATAATATAAGGAAGTTTATTAGATATTTACTCTCTTGCAATATAGGGGAAGTACTTACTATGTTTTTAGGAATGCTTGTAGGTATTCCGGTGCCATTGCTACCAGTACAAATATTATTAGTAAACCTTGTAACGGATGGGTTACCAGCTATAGCGCTAAGTATGGAGGAAGGGGATCGAACCGTTATGAATAAAAAGCCAAGGGATCCCAATGAACATATCTTTGCAGGCGGGCTGTGGCAGCTAATAATTACAAGAGGTATCATCATTGGTATATCAACATTATTGTCATTTATAATTGCATACAAACAATCAAGTAGCCTTGAGCTTGCTAGAACTGCAGCGCTAGTAACTCTTGTGTTGAGCCAGCTCATTCATGTTTTTGAATGTAAATCCGAGGAGAAATCCATATTCAAAATATCTATATTGAATAATTTATGGTTAGTTGGAGCAGTGTTTATATCATTAGCAGTTTTGTTGGCTGTTATTTATATCCCAGTCTTGCAAGGTCTGTTCAGAACAGTTGTGTTATCGACTGAGCAGTGGATACCTGTTGCACTCTTAAGCTTTTTGCCGCCTATTATAAGTGCATTTTTTAAGGGGAAGGGTGGGTCTGGGTACAGCTTATCTCCTCCATCATCTTAATATACACCATGAGCTCCTTGCGAGAGGTAACGTTAAGCTTCATATAAATACGCCTGTTGTGGGTTTTGATGGTATTGATGGAGAGGAAAAGGATATCTGCAATTTCATTGGCTGTATGCCCTTGTACATATAAATCAAAAACAGTTTTCTCGGCGACTGAAAGCAATTTGATATTCTTTACGAACTCCTGATACATGGCAAGTTGTTCTTGTGGCGGGCGTTCTTTTTTTTCTCCAGACACAGCCAATTCATCCTGTACTGCAAGGAACTCTATCAGATCGTCTATCTCTGGAATTTTCGTTTTGGTGGCTGGATCGGGCTTTTTTAAATGCTCCAAGGCTGCGGTCACCGGTTTGATATACTTGTGACTGATATAGGATGCGAGACCAACGTTCAAAAACACAAGCACTAAAAGCGCAAATATTAGGTTATGGCTCCTGGCAGACAGTAGCACATTAAGCCCATGATCAGGCATTATCAGCGCTACCGCCCATTGCTCATTCTCATATGCGGAATCAACCGGATACAAGGACACCGTCTCGTGTAGGCCCGCATAATCCTCCTTTTCAGGCTGACGGTAGCTATAAAAACCTCCTTGGCTGGAGGAGATGTCGATTTGCGTGAGTTGGGGTGCGGCAGGTCCGGCGGCAAAGCTACCGGCAAAAAGTGCACCTTTCAGATTTAGAATATTTTCCTTAAGCGGTGAGAGTAGACAAAATAAATGGTCGTAGCCCTCTAACACCGGTTCGTAGGAGAGCTTAAACAGCATCTCACTCACCTCAAAACCGCATACACCAAATACCGTTCCATCAGACGCAATAAGTGGTACAGAGCATAGCATAACTCGTTCGCTGTTACCCGGGGGGTCTGCCAAGGGGACGGAGTTATTGTCATGTTTCGTTTTTCTGATGGGTCCTGACAAGGGGAAGATGTGTCAGTGCGCTACTTAAAAATTGTTCGATAAACATCTTCTCCGTCTTATTACAATTAGCTAAAGAAGTTGAAAGATAGACAAATCCAGATTTGCCTGGAAGATCATGAGCAAATACCTTAGAGGGTCTAAATCGGTTTTTAAGGCTAATCTCACATATTATGAAATGGAGCCGTTGTATCTTATCTTTGATGCAACGGCCCTTGCTTTCTCTACAG
>DASRMZ010000109.1:0-13874 GCA_035647675.1 Thermoclostridium sp.
ATCTGAAAATGTGTATACCGGCTTTTTTTTGTGGTCAGATTCTTCATAGGAGAAAATGCAACCGCAGTACTTTTGCATATAGTACCCTCTGTGATATGCTTTGTTCTTTCCCTCTCGATAAAATGGTCTAAAGTCTTGATATAAAAAATCTACATTATACTTTTTTTCCATCTCTTGACCAATACTGCGAATTTTCTCTTGGTTTTGCCAAGGACTAACTAAAAGTGTTGTTGTAAAAGCATCAAAGCCTTTCTCCTTAGCTGTTTTTGCAAGCTGTTCAATTCTTAATGTATAGCAAAAGTCGCAACGATATTCTTTTTCGCCTTTTAGACTTTCCTTCCAATAGTCAAACATGAGAATATCGTCGTATAGCACTTGTATGCTCTCATCGTCAGATAATGTGTTGACTGAGTTTTTTCTTGCTTGGTGTTCTTTGGATGGATGAATATTAGGGTTGTAATAAAAGCCTGTTATATCAATACCACCATCATTTTTAAGTTTTTCGATAACTCCTGTGGCACAAGGTGCACAGCAAATATGAAGTAATAATTTTGTGTTTGCCATTGTACCCTCCTCCTCGGGCAAGTTTATAAGTATTGAAAGCAGCAGTTTTAAGTATTGAAAGATGCAGCTTTATGGTAACTAGTGATAGCATTGCAAAATGCTTAATTAATAAAGTGTTTTATCATAGTTTCTAGTTCTTCTATATCAACTAAGGTGTCTTTACACGGACCGTTCGGTCTTTGATTTAAAATGCCATAAACAGGTAGCCCCTTAACATCCATTATACCTGCTGTAAGGTCTCTTTCGCATGCAACTGCAATGACAAATTCAGGTTTCAAATCTTTAATGGTTTTTCTTGCTGCAGTTCCTCCGGTAGCAAGTCCTACTTTTACAGCGTACTTTTCAACTAAAGCTTTTATATCAGAAATATTACACAGACCACATTGGTGACATTCCTTTAAGTTATTTCTTATTCTGTAGCTACACTTTGAAGATTGTAGGCAATGAGGTAGTATTACCAAGAGTTCTTCAGGAACAACTTTGATATTAAGAGATAATACGTATTCGTTGCTTGCCTTAATATATACTCTTCTAATTTGATCTTTATTGTAATTAAAAAAATTACTTATAGTTATAATAAAAGGCATAAATACCTTCAACGCAATATATATTAACGTCTTTTTAAGCGGACTTATATTCTGCTGTACATTATAGCTCTCGCCCTTATTAAGTATTTTATTAATGATGCCAAAGCCTATAAACAGTAGCATCAGAAAAAAAATAAGGAAAAAAGCAATTATAACAAAAATAATACGAAAGATTTCTATACTTAAAAAGGCTGCAAGAACAAATGTTAATGCAGATAAAAGAGAGAACACAAAAATAACAACAAAAGAAAGCTTTATAAATTTATTGCTATAGTTCAAAACAATCACCCTGGTTTAATGTATGTCCGCAAATATACTCCTGAACAGTCATCCTTCTACTATTGTCACATTGTACTTCAAATACTTTAAGAATACCTTTACCTGTTTGCACTAGTAAACCATCCTTTGTTGTGTCGATTATTGTGCCAGGCTCATTTTCTGTTACTTTTTCTTCATCATATACCTCTGTCTTACATATTCTCATTCGCTCGCCATTCAAATAAGCATAGGCAACAGGCCAAGGAGTTGTTCCGCGCACAAGATTGTGTATGGTTCGAGCAGAGCTGCTCCATACAATCTCACCGGTATCCCTGCAAATGCGTGGTGCATAGGTGACCTCTGCTTCATTTTGAGGGATTGGAGTTATATTTCCTTTTTCCATTTGTTGAATGGTTTCTAAAAGCAATTCAGCACCCACCACTGACATCTTGTCGTGTAGTTGTCCTGCTGTCATATCGTCGCTAATTTCTATTTCTCTTTTTAGCAATATATCACCCGCATCAAGCTTTAAAACAGTGAGCATGGTTGTAACACCTGTCTTTTGTTCACCATTTATTATAGCCCAATGAATAGGAGCCGCTCCTCTGTACTTGGGCAGTAAAGATCCATGAACATTAACTGTGCCGTATTTGGGGATATCTAAAACAGCAGTTGTAAGAAACTGACCAAAGGCACAGGTTACAAAAAGATCAGGCTCTATCATTTTAAGCTGTTCAACACATTCAGCACTTTTTATTTTTTCAGGTTGTATAACTGGTATATTGTTTTCAACAGCAAATTCCTTTACAGGAGAAAAAGTAACCTTCTGCCCTCTTCCTCTTGGTCTATCAGGCTGAGTAACTACCAGAGCAACATTTTTATTGTTTTTAACTAATATTTCAATACTTGGAACAGCAAATTCAGGTGTTCCCATAAATACTATTTTCATGAATGACCTTCCTTGTAATTATTTATCACATTGTAATTGTTTACCATACTGTAGTTGTTTATCACATTTGTGATGCTTTTTATAAAGCTATTCTTCGCTTTCTAAATCAATAAAACGAACGACCTTATCTTCAAATAGAACTCCCTCTAAATGGTCCATTTCGTGGCACATTGCTCTTGCAAGTAAGTCAGCTCCTTCTATGGTAAAATGGTTGCCTTCCTCATCCATAGCTTTCACCACTACTCTTTCTGGTCGCTCAACCTCCCCACAAACTCCAGGAATGCTCAAGCAACCTTCAGCAGCTAAAACCTTTTCATCCGATTCTTCTATTTTTTCTGGGTTAATAAGTACAATAGGACCTTCCCCCACATCTATTACACATATGCGCCTTAATATTCCTACTTGGGGAGCTGCAAGGCCAACTCCGTCTGCTTCATACATTGTTTCTAGCATATCTTCAATAAGTATTTTTGTTCTATCATCTATTTTGGTTACCAATTTGCATTTCTTACGCAATACTTCATCGCCTTTTTCACGTATTTGACGCGTTGCCATTGTTCTACCTCCCATATAAAGCTTTATACATAATGTGTTTCAATCATTAGAACCATAATTACTTAATAATCTTTATAAGAATACATTATATCATACTGTAAGGGTTGATATCCATAGATACAGTCCATTGTCTTTTTCCTGAACCACTATATTTATCGTAAATCCATTCAAAGATATTTGCAAGGACTTTTATCTTTGGATGTTTTAAAACAATACGCCACCTGTATTGGTTTTTTAGCTTTGATATTGGTGATGGCGCGGGAGTGGAAACAAATATATCTGAATCCATCGTTATATTATTAATTATATCTAAATGTATCTTATTAATAATATTAGATGCCATCTCCTTATCCTTTGCAGATACTTGGACTAATCCTAATTGATAAAAAGGTGGTAGCTTTAACGCATTTCTAAGAGCAATCTCTTGAGTATAAAAATCTTTATAATCCTGATTTATAGCGGATTTAATGCTAAAATTGTCGGGATCATACGTCTGAAGTATCACTCTACCTTTTTTTTCAGCCCTACCTGCTCTTCCTGCAGATTGAGTTATTAATTGGAATGTTCGCTCTGATGCTCTAAAATCACCACTACCTAATAAACTATCGGCAGACAGTATCCCCACCAGCGTTACATTTGGAAAATCATGCCCTTTGGCAATCATTTGTGTGCCAACCATTACGTCTATTTGGTCGTTTTTGAAGGTATCAAGAATAGTTTGATGACCATGCTTGCTGGAGGTTGTGTCTAAATCCATCCTTATTACCGACATATCCTTGCAAATAAGTGGGATGTGCTCCTCAACCTTTTGTGTACCAAAACCATAGGGTTCTATATGTTCATTTTTACATACAGGGCAAATAGAGGGCGTAACGGTGGTGTAGCTGCAATAGTGGCAAACAAGCCTTTGAACGGCTTGATGATATGTTAGTGATACACTACAGTAAGGGCATAATACTATGTATCCACATTCTTTACATAAAATGAAATTAGAATAACCCCTTCTATTTATAAAAATAAGGGATTGTTCACCTAATTCTTTGTTTTTTATAAGCTCCTGCACTAATAAATCACTAAATTCATTTCTTAAGCCTTTATCTTGTTCTCTACGCATGTCAACGGTAATAATATCTGGTAATGGCTTGTTGTTTGTTCGCTCGTTCATTTCCACAAGCTTTATTTTACCGGTTATAGCTCTGTAGTAATTCTCTATAGATGGTGTTGCGGAGCCATATAGAAGGGTAGCATTGTTAAACATGCATCTATATGCTGCAATGCCTCTAACATCATACTTTGGGGTCCTGTCTGATTTATATGATGTTTCATGCTCTTCATCAATGATTATAATTCCAATATTCTCAAGAGGGGCAAAAATCGCAGAGCGTGCCCCAATAACCACACGTACATCGCCATTTCTTATTTTATTCCATTGGTCATACCTCTCTCCCATGGATAGACGGCTGTGAAGAACAGCAACTCGTTCTCCAAATCGCCCTTTAAATTGACGAACTGTCTGAGGAGTAAGGCCTATCTCTGGAACAAGCATTATTGCATTTCTACCATCCTTAATGGCTTGGCCAATAGCTTGCATATATACTTCTGTTTTTCCACTACTTGTTACGCCATGGAGCAGTATTTCATAATATTGTTTTGATTGTAGTGCTTCGTATATTGTTTTAAGCGCTTTTTCCTGACCTATTGTTGGGGGTAAAGGCTTTGTTTGGGCTATATCTAAATCCTCCAAGGGATCCCTCTCCACTTGAATATCTAGCATAGAAATATAGCCTCTTTTTTCCATGTTTTTTAATACTGCGGTAGAATAACCTAATGCATTTAATTCAGAAACAAATATTAATCTTTCTTCAAAAAGCATTTCCATAATTCTTATATAATTTATACTTCTAATTTTGTTGTTATTGATAAGCTCTTGAAATTCTTCCTCTTCTTTTATAGGATAAGCGGCTTTAACGGTTTTTGCTTTAATCTTCATTTCAAAATGATTAACTATTTGTATATATTCTTTAAGCACAAGTTCATTTAGCACTTTCATTACTGGCTTTTTACTCATTTCTTTTAGCTTGTCCACCGAAAGCTTTCCATCATTTTCAGTTAACATTTTTATAATTTTTTTTTCATCTTCATTTAGCTCTGATATGTTTTGATCTGTAAAACTATCATTGACAACAATAGCATCCTGCCTGTACAAAAGCCCAAGGCCTGTAGGGAGCATGCAATGAATGGCCATATCGTATGTGCAAATATATCTTTTTTTCATATATTTGCTAAGTCCTATAAGCTCGGAAGTTAGAATAGGAGTATCATCAATGACCTGCGAAACTTCCTTTAAATTTACGAATTGGCTTGTCTGCTTTACTTCCATAACAAACGCCTCACGTAACCGATTACCTCTACCAAAGGGAACAAGAACACGAACACCAGGCATGATATAATCACACAGCTCATCTGGAACTATATAGTCGTAAAATTTATCATATTCTCTTGTTGTATTATTTATAACGACAGATACATACACGTTTAGCACCTCTATTAACTTTCCATAATTCATTTTACATGATAAGAGTGAGAATTCAAAGCATAATACAAAGACTTGCTTAAACAGTGGGCTTGCATATTACAGTTCACAGCCTTCGTATTTGAGTTATAGCTGTGCACTAACGGAAAATTTACTATTCACATGTATATCTCAAAATAAGTAGGGGGAGATTCGGGTGCTTTTGTTGACGCCAGCGGTAATGCTTCGAAGCCCATGCTGCCTACTCTACATATGAAACGTGATAATGAGCGACCCATGAGCCTTTGACCACTCACTTAGAGTCTTGCGCAATTTAAGGAGTTGTATTAGATTTAGTGCTTTTGCCGCAAAGGAAACAAATCACCCGAAGCATGCCCTCGGGATAGGTACGCAGAAACTCACAAAAATGCCTTTGTATATTTTTCTATTTACATACAGATTTATTAATGTATAATAGATTATTAAGGTTAGTTTTAGATTAACACAAAATAGAATAATTATTGTATAATATGTAACATGGTTTTATGGATGATATAAATTAAGCTCAACTTAGCCAAATGTGCTGCTTAGAAGCAAAACCCATTTTGGGTATGAGTTTAAAATGAAAAAGTAGAGTAGAATGGAATAGTGCGGAAGGCTTTTTCAATCTCGATTCTTTTAACTATTAACAGAATGAATTTAAACTAAAGGATAAAGAAACCATATTATACTCAAAATAGGGCAAGGGTATGTTATTGGGTATATTATTTATACAAGTATTAGTGAGGAGAGAATAAAAGATGAAGAAATTAATGCTTGGTAATGAAGCAATTGCTCGGGGGGCGTATGAAGCAGGGGTGCACGTTGCTACTGCATATCCAGGTACACCAAGTACCGAAATTACCGAAGCCATCGCTAAATACAATGAAGTTTATTCAGAATGGTCTCCAAATGAAAAGGTTGCTTTGGAGGTTGCAATTGGTGCATCCATTGCAGGTGGACGTGCTATATGCTCAATGAAGCATGTAGGTCTTAACGTAGCTACAGATCCATTATTTACAGTTTCATATACAGGGGTTAATGGCGGACTTGTAATATGTGTTGCTGATGATCCTGGAATGCATAGTTCGCAAAATGAGCAAGACAGTAGACATTATGCAAAAGCAGCTAAAATCCCAATGTTAGAACCATCCGATAGTCAGGAATGTAAATATTACATTCAAAAGGCATTGGAGCTTAGCGAGAGGTTTGATACACCCTTCATAATTAGATTAACTACGCGAATATCTCATTCTCAAAGCTTTGTAGACTTAGGGGAACGAGTTGAAGTGCCGGTAAAACCATACAATAAAGACTTTAACAAATATGTTATGATGCCTGGAATGGCGAGGAAACGCCGTGAAGTGGTAGAAGAACGAATGAATAAGTTAAATTCATTCGCCAACGAAACCGATTTAAACCAAATTATTTGGGGTGCAGATAATAAAATAGGTGTCATAACAAGTGGTGTAGCTTATCAATATTCCAAGGAAGCCTTTGGGGATATATCATTTCTAAAGCTGGGAATGGTTCACCCATTACCTGAAAAGCTGATAGCAGAATTTGCATCAAAGGTTGAAACGCTATATGTTATTGAAGAATTGGATCCATTTATAGAAGAATTCTTAAAGCAAAACGGAATTAAATGTATAGGGAAAGAGAAGCTTCCCACTATGGGAGAATACAGTGCAAGCCTATTACGCCAGAAATTGCTTGGCTTAGAAGAAGGCAATAGTGTGGCTGTTGAAGAGAATATTCCTGGAAGACCACCAGTACTTTGCCCAGGATGCCCTCACCGTGGTGTGTTTTATACATTGAAGAAAAACAAGTTAGCTGTAACGGGCGACATAGGCTGTTACACCTTAGGCTCCCTACCACCTCTTGAATCCATGGATACTTGCATATGCATGGGCGCAAGTATTGGTGTGGCACATGGTATGGAAAAAGTAATGGGAAATGAACAAAAAAGAGTGGCTGTTATTGGAGATTCCACATTTATTCACTCTGGAATAACCGGACTCATTGATGTAGTTTACAACAAGGGTACGTCAACAGTTATCATTTTAGACAATTCAATAACCGGCATGACAGGTCACCAACACAACCCGGCAACAGGATACACAATAAAGGGTGAAAAAACACGCCAGGTTGATTTAGTACAATTGTGTAAAGCAATTGGTGTTGACAGAGTAACAGTATGTGATCCTTTTGAACTTGATGAGTTTGATAAAATTATAAAAGAAGAAACATCTATAGATGAGCCGTCCGTTATCATAGCTCAACGCCCATGTGCTCTTTTGAAAACAGTGAAGTATAAGGGAAAAGTGAGAGTCAACGACAATTGTATATATTGCAAGGCTTGTATGCGTATTGGATGTCCCGCTATTGTGGATACTGGCAATAGTATTGTAATAAATGAAGCACTATGCGTTGGTTGCGATTTATGTATGGAAGTGTGTAAGTTTGATGCATTTGAAAAGGTGGGTGACACAAATGAGTAATATATCAATCATGATAGCTGGAGTTGGCGGACAGGGAACACTTTTAACCAGTCGTGTACTTGGAGCAGCTGCCATAAAGGCTGGATACGATGTAAAAATGTCAGAGGTTCACGGTATGGCTCAACGGGGTGGAAGTGTCATTACCTACGTGAAACTAGGAGATAAAGTTAATTCACCTGTAATAGAAAAAGGTGAAGCTGACATTCTTCTCTGCTTTGAGAAGCTTGAAGCCTTAAGATACCTAGATTATATTAAAAAAGATGGTATAGTTATTGTTAATGATCAAAAAATTGATCCAATGCCAGTCATTATAGGTAAACAAAAATATCCGGAGGATATAACCACAAAATTATCATCAAATTATTCCAATGTCTATATAATTGATGCACTTGAAGTTGCAGCTAATCTAGGAAACATAAAAGTCCTTAATATTGTGATGGTTGGTTTTTTAGCAAAAAGCACTAATATCAAAAAGGAAAATTGGTATGAAGCTATTCGAGAAACTGTCAAGGAAAAGTTTATAGATATAAACATTAAAGCCTTTGATGAGGGCTATAGGATGGCTGACAATTATAGCCGTTAGAATAAATAATCATTATTCAAGGTTACCAAGATATTACCAGTAAGGATTGGGGGAAACAAAATGAGTATTTGGAATGCCAAGTATGAATGCATGGAAAGAGAACAACTATTGGAACTACAAGGTCATAGACTTTGCGATACAGTTCAAAGAGTATATTCAAATGTTCCACTCTATAGGCAAAAAATGAAGGATAAAGGTATTGAGCCTGGAGATGTTAAATCTGTACAGGAACTACGAAATCTTCCGTTTACCTACAAGCAAGATCTTAGAGATACTTACCCCTATGACTTTTTTGCTGTTCCTATGGATGAGGTAGTTAGAATACATGCATCCACAGGCACAACTGGAAAAAGGACGGTGGTTGGTTATACAGCTAAGGATGTAGACAACTGGGCTGAACTAATCGCAAGGAGTCTTGTGTCAGCAGGAGCGGACAGGTCATCATTTGTTCATGTTGCGTATGGATATGGACTGTTTACTGGAGGCCTTGGCGTCCATTACGGAGCTGAAAAAATAGGTGCTACTGTAATACCAGTTTCAGGTGGTAATACAAAGCGACAAATCGAAGTTATGCAGGATTTTGGTTCCACTATTTTAACATGTACCCCTTCATATGCATTATATCTTACTGAGACAATGAAAGAGATGGGAATAGATCCAAAAAGAGATTTGAAGTTAAAAGCCGGAATATTTGGGGCGGAGCCATGGACGGATGCAATGCGTAAGGAAATAGAAAGCCAGATGGGTCTTTTAGCACTTGACATATATGGCCTTTCAGAAGTGATGGGCCCGGGTGTATCTATGGAATGCGAGTGCCAAGATGGTATGCACATTCAGGAGGATCATTTTATTGTTGAAGTGATAGATCCAGTAACTGAAGAGGTGCTACCAATGGGTTCTGAGGGAGAGCTCGTATTTACATGTATTACAAAGCAAGCTCTTCCACTAATAAGGTATCGAACGAGAGACATAGCCCGAATAAATGATGAAAAATGCCCTTGTGGCAGAACACAGGTACGCATGAGTAAGGTGGCAGGAAGAAGCGATGATATGTTAATTATTCGAGGGGTTAATGTATTTCCTTCACAGATTGAAACGGTTCTTCTTGATGTAGGCCTTTCAGCACCATATTACCAATTGGTTGTAGGTAGAGTTGGAACGCTCGACAACCTTGAAGTTCAGGTGGAGATGTCACCTGAGATGTTCTCTGACAAAATTAAAAACATAGAAGCATCTGAAAAGAAAATACGAAACAATATAGAAAGTGCTTTGGGGCTTACTTGTAAGGTTAGATTAGTTGAACCTAAAAGCATTGAAAGAACTGAAGGAAAAGCAAAAAGAGTAATAGATAAAAGAACTATGGAGTGAATTGAAAAAATAAATTCCCCGTAGTTATTGACAGATATATCTCCTGGTTACCTGTGAACAGGAACGCGCGGGTTGCAAGTACGCAATTTTCTAAAAATTTCGCTTGACCAAATTGCGTTTCGACAGTATAATAAGATTTGCGCTATAAAGACGTTCCTCAATAGCTCAGTCGGTAGAGCATGCGGCTGTTAACCGCAGGGTCGTTGGTTCGAGTCCAACTTGGGGAGCCACAGCAAGGGCCTTTAGCTCAGTTGGTTAGAGCAACCGGCTCATAACCGGTCGGTCCGGGGTTCGAGTCCCTGAAGGCCCACCAGAAAAAGCGAGCCAGAAGAACTTTAGTAGTTCATCTGGCTCGCTTTCATATAAGTTCCTTTAGAACATAAACTTATGTGCATTTATATAATACAAGATTATAGTAGTCCATATAGTTAGCACAAATTTGCATAATAAGATATTGTATTGGTTATTATGCGAAGAGTATTAAGGATTTTAAGCAAGGAGAGTTCATGATTAATCTTAAAGGCAGGTTGTTCAAAATAGTATCAATGGCTGGAAAATGTAAAAAGCCTGCGGATATTGGTACTGATCATGCTTATATACCCATCTACCTTGTGCAATCAGGCATGTGTGACTATGCTATTGCAACGGATATTAAAAAAGGACCTTTACAAAAAGCAGCAAAAAACATAGAAAAGTATAAGCTGTCTGATAGAATTGAGCTACGCTTGGGGGATGGAATAGAACCCATACAAAAAGGTGAATGTGATGTAATTGTTATTTCTGGCATGGGTGGTGTGGTTATAACTGAAATACTCAAAACTTCAATCGACGTTTTGAAACAGGCAGATAGCATCATTTTACAACCCACTTACTATGACGAAGTATTGCGAGAGTATCTTTTGAAAAGTGGATTTTGCATTGACACAGAATCTCTTGTAAGAGACGAAGGAAGAATATATACTGTTATTAAAGCGCATTATGATGGTGTGGAACGTAGTGAGAATGATCTATACTACAGCATTGGCAGAGCTTTATTTGAGAACAGAGATCCTTTATTAAATGACTTTTTACAATGGCGAATTATGATACAGACTAAAATAGTTAATGGTATGAAAAAATCAGTCAAACGTGATGATGAATTATACTTAAAGGAATATAAACTTTTAGAAAAGATGGAAAAGACTTATATTGAGATTTGTTAAAGGTATTATTTTTTACAGGGATATGCAATTAACTATGAGGATGTGATTTTTTGAAGTGTAAAGATGTTATACATTTAATTGAACAGCAAGCTCCTTTATTTTTACAAGAGAGCTATGACAATTCTGGACTCCAATGGGGGAATCCTGAAAATGCCGTACAAAGGGTACTGGTTTGTCTTGATTTTACCCAGGATGTATTAAAATGTGCTATTGATAATGAAGTTCAACTGGTTATATCCCACCACCCAATACTGTTTACACCATTGAAATCCATTAACACAGGCATTGGTAAAGGTGCCATGTTATTTGAGTGCATACAAAATAATATTACTGTATATGCTTCCCATACAAACTTTGATGTGGCGAATAATGGATTGAACGAATTTCTTGCCAAAACTTTTGAATTACAAAACATAACCGGCCTCAAACGTTATTATAGCCATTGGACTAAAAAGTTTGTAGAAACCGAATACAGCTTAGGCAGAGTTGGTAGTCTAAAAGAAAAGCTTAATGCTGAGAAGTTTTTAGATTTTGTTAAGCAAAGACTAAATGCTCCGAATATCCGTGTAATTGGAAAAACAGAAAACGTAGATATCGAAAATGTGGCAGTTTTTTGTGGAAGCTTTGATGGGGATATAAAAGCTCTTAGAGAAAAAAATATAGATGCGCTAATAACAGGGGATATTAAATATCACATTGCACAAGAGCTTGAACAAACAGGCATTTTAACTGTTGACGCGGGACATTATCACACCGAAAAAGTATTCATAAAGGTAATTTCTGATATGTTGAAAAGTAATTATAAAGATGTTATAATCATTGAGCATTACGGCAACGATATATTTAGCTATAGGTAAAGTATTTTGTAAATGAATTCCAGCCCCTATATATGCATATAAAAATTCATAATTTTTTAGGACACTAAGCGGGAATTCTCGGTAATTCAATTGCAGGGTAGTTCACTTACTGCACATACCACAATTATATATTGAGTAAGCCAGATGGTCGCGTGTGCAGTACCGAAAGGTCGTACACGAGGAAAGTCCGGGCTCCATAGGGCAGGGTGCCGGGTAACTCCCGGTCAAGGTGACTTGAAGGAAAGTGCAACAGAAACAAACCGCCTTACGGAAATTCCGTAGGGTAAGGGTGGAAAGGCGAGGTAAGAGCTCACCGATTTCCTGGCGACAGGAAATGCTATGTAAACCCCATCTGGAGCAACACCGTGAAAGAGGACATATTGGCTGCCCGTCAGTCCTCTAGAGGTGGCTTGAGTTATGTAGAAACACATGACCTAGATAGATGATCATCCAATACAGAACCCGGCTTATAGGCTTACTCAATAAAAATATAAATAAACACTACAATACACCACTTACAGTAAAGGGAAGGTGGTAATAAAATGGACAGTAACGCCCTAAAGGAAATAAAAAATGAAATTGCAATTCTTCCGCTACTTCGTGAAAGGGTAAATAAACTTCGTACACGTATTCGCAACTCAGAGCGTGAAATAAATTCTTTGCTTGAAAAGTATAAAGAGGAATGTCTTGATGTTGAGCAGCTTAAGGAAGGCTCTTTTTCGGCTTTTTTACTTAAGGTAGTTGGAAAATATGAACGTAGGCTTGAAAAAGAGGAACAGGAAATAATAACTGCTAAGTTGGAATACGATAAGGCTTGCCAAGAACTGCAGGATCTAAAAGAAGAACTTAGCGAGAAGGAAAAAAGAATTATCGTATTAAGAGACAAAGAAAGAACCTATGAAGAAGAGATAAAAAAACGTGAGCAAATGTTAATAAATAGGATGAATACTGAGCTTTCTGAGAAATACTTTGAGCTTGAGCAGGAGTATGACTTCTTACAAAAACAGCTTATTGAAACGGATGAGGCCATTCGTGCTGCAAAAATGGCTAAGGGCACGGCAAAAAGTGCAATGGGTCATCTTGGCAGTGCAGAAAGCTGGGCAACGTATGATGTTTGGGCCAAGGGTGGCATTTTAAGTCATATGGCAAAATACGATCATGTAGATAAAGCTGAGGCTGATTTTAATCGACTATCTTCCCAGCTTAAAATTTTAAAAAAAGAACTTTTAGATGTAAATATAAACGATGCGCCAGGACTTACAAATATAGATTCCACAACCCGTACAATTGATTTTTGGTTTGATAATATTTTCACAGATCTAAATGTTCGTGATAAAATAAGGGGAAATATCGATCAAATAAGAAGTGTTTCTGGAAATATTGACAGAATAATTAGAAAGCTGGAAAATAGGAAGAGAGAGATTAACTCAAAACTTTCAGATATTGATTACGAAAAAAATAAGCTTATTTTATCATTATAAATATACTTCACAGGAGAGATTAAAATGAAAGTGATAGTATTGACAGGTGGGGGTACATCGGGTCATGTGACACCGAATATTGCGCTGTTGCCGATGCTTAAGGATAGAGGGTATAGAATATATTATATTGGCTCGAAAAGCGGAATAGAAAAACAACTGATTGAAAAAGAAGGCATTGCTTACCACGGAATTTCTGCAGGAAAACTCAGACGATATCTTGACGTGAAAAATGTTACCGATGTATTTAGAATTGTCACAGGCTTAGGGCAAGCTCTTTCAGTACTGAAAAAATTGAAGCCTTCTGTTGTTTTTAGCAAGGGTGGATTTGTATCATGTCCTGTGGTTTGGGCAGCATGGGTATTAAAAATTCCCGTAGTAATCCATGAATCTGACATTACTCCTGGGCTTACTAATAAAC
>DASRMZ010000110.1:0-7324 GCA_035647675.1 Thermoclostridium sp.
TCACACCTATTAATGATTCCATGGTGATACATCCATCGCTCAACGAGCTCACTGCCTGGGTTATTGATAATATTGACTGGGATGACGCATGATTCTTATTTATAAAAGGAATACTATTCTAAAAAAGAAAGGATAGTTAACTATGAATGAAAAGGACATGTATACAGCTGATGAAATAAAAGCTCAAAAACAGCCTATGCCGGGAAAAGAAAGTAAGATGAATCCCGAACCAATCTATGATAATCCTGAAAAAAAAGGCACGGGTAGATTAAAATCTAAGACTGCAATAATCACAGGTGGGGATAGCGGAATTGGAAGAGCTATTTCCGTTGCATATGCGAAGGAAGGCTGTAATGTTGTTATTGTATATAATATTGCAGATGATGATGCCAATGAAACAAAAAAAGTAGTTGAACCATATGGTGAAAAGGCATTGCTAATCAAAGGTGATATCGGGGATAGTAGCTTTTGCAATGAAGCAGTAGAAAAAACTCTAAAAGAATTTAAAGGTATAGATATTTTAGTGAATAATGCCGCTGAGCAACATATGCAAAAATCCATAGAGGATATTACAGATGAACAACTTCTTCAAACATTTAAAACTAATATATTTTCTATGTTCTACCTAACAAGAGCAGCATTACCACATATGAAAGAGGGTAGTACAATTATTAATACCAGTTCTATAACAGCATTTAAAGGAAATAAAGATTTAATTGACTATTCAGCAACAAAAGGAAGTGTATCAGCATTCACAAGATCTTTATCTGAGAATTTGGCGGACAGAAAAATCAGAGTAAACCAAGTTGCACCGGGACCAATCTGGACACCTCTCATTGTATCTACTCTTGATAAGAGTGCAATTGAAAACTTTGGTAAGGATACACCATTGAAAAGACCAGGACAGCCAGTTGAACTTGCAGAAGCCTATGTTTATCTGGCATCCTCGGATTCTTCCTATATGACAGGACAGACCATTCATATAAATGGTGGTTCGATTATCAATGGATAATCACTATATGATATAGAATTTAAGCAATCCAAGTACGGATGTTCCATAGTATTCCATAAAAGAATATCGCAATATTTACAAAAATTACTACGCATGATATGCTGTTTATTCCGGCAGGAACGCTTAATTATTGGAACGCATGGTTGTTAATTGGTGTTTTTTTTGTTCCGATGCTTATTGTCGGAATAGTTAATCTACAACAGTAAAAATTTGAGACGGGGCAATAATGAGAGAATGTCGGTTTTTGATGGTGTTTTTTTTATATAGAATAATGTTAGATTAAAGGAAATAACTACATATTTTCGATATAATCATGTCAATACATTGTGGACATCAATATTGTTTGGGGGTTTTTATGCTGAATGTGATTCATTTTGGTTTTTCATACATAGGATTGATTTTTTTGTTAATGTTGTTTATACCGAATATCTATTGGACCCAGCATAAACCAAAAGACTATGAGAAGAATGATGGGATCGAACTGTGTAAGGTTTCTTGAAGAGTTATTCGACAAATGGTATAGATGTCAAATATTTAAGGAGTGTTTCGAATGACAGAATATATAAAAAACTTGCGGAAAACAATTGGACACGCCCCTATATTGCAATGTGGAGCCTCTGTTATAGTTGAGAATGAACAAGGTGAGATATTGTTGCAATTAAGAAAAGATAACCATTTTTGGGGATATGCAGGGGGTTCTGTTGAGCTTGATGAAGAAGTGGAAGAAGCGGCAAAAAGGGAGTTGTATGAGGAAACAGGGCTCATTTCCAATGAACTGGAACTCTTTGGTGTCTTTTCTGGAAAAGATATGCACTATATTTATCCTAATGGCGATGAGGTATCAAATATCGATATTGTGTACATATGCAGATCTTATTCAGGTGATTTAAAAATGCAAAAAGATGAAGTAACCGACCTTAAATTTTTCCCGTTAACTAATTTACCAGAAAACATTTCTCCACCAAACATAAAAGCACTAAAGGCGTATATTGGAAAAAGAACTGAATAATCAAGGTATGGGTAGTGTCAAAAAATGGTTATGAAAGCAGAAGAATGAACATGAAATAAGCCAGATAAAAGGAAAAAACTCATTATTTCCCCCGACATGGTGTGTCCAGTACGGAAAAACACGGCATTTCTCGCTTTGTGTCGTGGTGTTTTAGCTGACAAATGGCTATTATTTTCGATGAAAGGATGGTTCACGTGGATCAAAAGAAAATAGGTTCCTTTTTGAAAGAACTTCGAAAGGAAAAGGAATTAACTCAGGAACAGCTAGCTGAACAGTTTCATGTATCAAGCAGGACCGTTTCACGTTGGGAAACCGGAAGAAACATGCCGGATCTGGGCATTTTGATAGAAATGTCTGATTTCTATGGTATTGATCTTAGGCAATTATTGGATGGAGAAAGGAAAAGCGAGAAGATGGATAAAGAGTTAGAAGAAGTTGTAATAAAAGCCGTAGATTACACAAATAATGAAACAGAGCGATTTGCCAGAAATGTTCGTTGGCTATTGCTAGTGGGAGCTGTACTTTGGTTTCTTTCCCAATTAATAAGCCACACAAGCCTTGTTGAAAATCATGTTATGAGAGCGATATCTGACTTTTCTGAGGGAGCAGCATCCGCTATGATCATTTGTGGAATATTTATGACAAGTCGATATGGACAGAGGGTTAAAGCGTTTAAACAAAGATTATTGAAAAAGCAATAAAGCTCAGTTTTTCAGAAGCATTGACCGTCATTTGAGGGATTTCTCGGGTGACGGATTTTTTATTAATTAGAAATAGTTATTGACATATGCCAAAAACGATGTATAATAAGAGTAGATGGCATATGTCAATAACTATAAGGAGGTGAATAGCATGCCAAGAAGGGATGGAACCGGACCAATGAGTGATGGCGCAATGACTGGAAGAGGTTTAGGTCCTTGCACAGGTACTAATACAGCGCAATATGGAGTTGGACCTGGAAAGAGATTAGGTCTTGGACTTGCTTGCGGGCGTGGTTTAGGTCGGGGTTTTGGTCGCGGTTTTGCAATTAACCAGACCTCCTCAAAAACACAAAAAGACCTGCTTCAGAATCAGAAAACCATGTTGCAAGATCGACTCAAAGTAATTGATAAGCAATTAGAGAATTTATAATGGGCATCAGGGATAATCGGAGGACGCTCTGGTTATTTCTGATTAGGATGGAGGTGATGAATTATGGCAAGACCAATGAAGTGGAGAAAAGTTTGCAGCTTGCCTGAAAGCAATAGATTTGGGCCTCTTGATTCACCTGGTGATATAAAGAATCATATAACTATGACCGTTGACGAGTATGAAACAATAAGGCTTATCGATCTGGAGGGATTTACTCAAGAAGAGTGCGCCAAGCAAATGAATGTTGCTCGTAGCACCGTTCAAGGCATTTATATCAGAGCTAGAAAAAAGCTGGCTGAATCTTTAGTATTTGGAAAGGTGCTATTTATTGAAGGTGGTGAATACCGGCTTTGTGAAGAATTAGGGAATGGTTGTGGTCGTGGCTGTCATAGGCATAGGCGTGGCCGGCGATATTCAGATAATAATAACCGGGATGGCTAATTATATATCAGACAGTGTAATTAACCATTTTATAGGTCTGCAAAATATTCGTGGTGTGTCCTATGCAAATTCAAATTGAACAAAAACAGAATGGAGGATTCTTATGAAAATAGCAATTCCGATAGATGAGAAAGTTTTGGAGTCAAACGTATGTGTATCCTTTGGACGTACTCCTTATTTTCTTATTTATGATGTAGAAACTAATGAAAGTATATTTTTAGATAACAGCGCTGCAGCAAGTGCAGGTGGTGCCGGCATTAAAGCTGCACAAACAATAGTAGATAATAAGGCAAATGTTTTACTCACTCCCCGATTAGGAGAAAATGCTGCTGATGTGATAAAATCAGCTGATATCGAAATCTATAAAACTACAAATGCTTCAGCCAAAGATAATATTGATGCTTTTGTTGCTGGGAAACTTTCTTTGCTGGATGAAATTCATGCAGGATTTCATGGACATGGAGGTAATTAATATGACAATAGCTGTGCTAAGCGGTAAGGGTGGCACAGGAAAAACACTGGTGTCGGTGAATTTAGCTGCGACAGCGAAAACATCGATATATATAGACTGTGATGTAGAAGAGCCTAACGGACATCTATTTTTTTTACCTGAAGGAGTTCAGGAGGAAGAAATATCAGTAAAGATTCCAAAAGTGGATAATGAATTATGCAATGGATGCCGGAAATGCGTTGATTTTTGCAAATTTAACGCCCTTGCCTATATTAAAAATAAACTGATTGTCTTTGACGAAGTTTGTCATTCCTGTGGTGGCTGTATCGTGGTTTGTCCCGAAAAGGCACTAACAGAGAAAGAAAAGTTTATTGGAAAAGTTCAAAAGGGGACTTCAGGTCAGGTTACTGTATATACAGGAATATTAAACACCGGTGAAGCTTCGGGTATTCCTATCATCAAAAAGCTGCTTGCAGAGGAAAATATGGAAGAAAATAAACAGGTTTTTATTGACTGTCCTCCCGGAAGCGCATGTATTGTAATGGAAAGTATTAAAGATGCGGACTATTGTATATTAGTGGCTGAGCCTACATTGTTTGGTGTTCATAACCTGGGCATGGTATACGAACTGGTCAAGTTATTTAATAAGTCATTTGGAGTGGTTCTTAACAAATGTTTAGAAGAAGAAAACCCTGCAGAGAAGTTTTGTTTAGAAAAAAACATTAAGATTTTAGGACGGATTCCATTTGACACTAAGCTGGGAACATTGAATTCAAATGCAGAAATTGCCGTTAATAAAGATGAGAAGTACCGGGATATGTTTTCTTCTCTGATGAAAACAGTGGCAAAGGAGGTGCGGTGTAATGAAACAACTACTAATCCTTAGTGGAAAAGGAGGCACAGGGAAGACCACAATAGCAAGTGCATTTATAAAGCTTGCTGACGCCAAGGCATATGCGGATTGTGATGTAGATGCTCCTAACTTGCACCTAATTACCGGATGGAATGCTGAACCTGCAAAAACAGACTATTATGGGTTGCCAAAAGCAGAAATAAATCCAGAATTATGTACTCAATGCGATCAGTGTAGACAAAACTGCCGATTTGATGCTATTTCAATAAATGAAAAATATGTAGTGGATCCTTTCGCATGTGAAGGCTGCGGCGTATGCGCATATGTTTGTCCTGTGGAAGCGATAGCTATGATACCAGCAGTTGCTGGAGAATTGATGCTGTATTCTGATGGAGAAAAAGCATTTTCAACAGCGCAACTCAAAATGGGCAGTGGTACCTCCGGGATGCTTGTCACTGAAGTAAAAAAACAAATGAAGTCGGCAGCAGTTGATGCTGGGCTGGCTATTATTGACGGTTCTCCTGGAATAGGCTGTCCTGTCATTGCATCACTTAGTGGCGTGGATATGGTTTTGATAGTTGCAGAACCTTCAGTGTCAGGTATCAGCGATATGGAGCGCATTATAAATACAGCAGCAAAATTCGGAACAAAGACAGCGATATGTATCAACAAATATGATACCAACATTGAAAATACAAAAAAGATTGAAGAGTTCTGTAAAAAACAAGGACTGCCTTTGATCGGCAATATACCCTTTGACTCTAACGCAGTTAAAGCTATTAATAACGGTCAAACCATCGTAGACATAGACTGTGCATCAGGGGCAGCAACTAAAAAGGTTTATCACAAGACAATGAATCTACTCTTTGAAAAAGGAGGTGACTAAAGTCATGCTTATTAGAACTTTGGTTGAAAACACATCGATATCAAAAGACTTTGGCAGCGAGCATGGTCTTAGCCTGTATATAGAAACAAATAAACATAAAATATTGTTTGATGTGGGTGCAAGCAAGCTGTTTTTTCAAAATGCAAAAAAGTTTGACGTAAATATTGCTGATGTTGACTTTCTAGTTATTTCGCATGGGCATTATGACCATGGCGGAGGACTAAAAACATTTTTGAAAGAAAACACAAAAGCCGAGGTATTTATACATCGACTGGCTTTTGGGAAACACTATGCTATCCATCCAAGTGATAAATTAGATTTTATAGGTCTTGAAGAAGAACTGAAACAAAACAAACAAATTGTACTCACGTCAGACCGCTTCTTTATCAACAATGGAATCCAAGTATTCTCAAATATTGTTCAAAAAGAGACGCGCCCAAAATCGAATAATGGATTGCTCACGGAGTACAAAGGACAAAAGGTAGACGATACCTTTGCCCATGAGCAAAACCTCGTGATAGAGGAAGATGGGAAAACCCTATTAGTAACAGGCTGTGCTCATAATGGCATTATAAATATACTTGAGCATTTTCATTCGGTCAAAGGACGGATGCCTAACTATGTGATAGGCGGATTTCATCTTTCCAGCCGCTTAGGCGGCAATGAGGACTCTGAAAAGATAGATGAAATTGGTAAATACCTAATGAGTACAAATGCAAAGTTTTATACCTGTCATTGCACAGGTCTAGAGCCTTATAAAAGACTGAAATCTGCTATGGGTGATAGGATTGATTATCTGTCAGCAGGCAGTGAAATAAGAACCCCACCCGTTAAAGCAATCAAAGATTGCTAACGGATCCCGAGAACCTTGTTACTTCGTAATAACAATCTAAATAACAATCTAAATAAAGGAGCAAGATTATGAGCGAAAATTGTAATCAAAGCTGCAGCAGTTGCTCGGAGGACTGCGCAGAAAGAAAAGAACAAAAAACAGATTTCTCCGAGAAGCTGCATGAGATGAGCAGTGTAAAAAAGGTTATTGGTGTTGTCAGCGGCAAAGGCGGTGTTGGCAAGTCGCTGGTCACCTCCATGCTTGCGGTTACCATGAATAGAATGGGTTATCATACCGCTATTCTGGATGCGGACGTTACTGGACCTTCTATCCCGAAAGCCTTTGGTATCAAGGAGAAAGCCAAAGGTAGTGAGTTCGGGCTATTCCCTGTTAAAACAAAGACCGGGATAGATGTTATGTCTGTTAATTTGCTTTTAGAAAACGACACGGATCCGGTTGTCTGGAGAGGACCAATTATTGCCGGCACAGTAAAGCAGTTTTGGACAGACGTTATCTGGAGCGATGTGGATTTTATGTTCATCGATATGCCACCGGGCACGGGCGATGTACCACTTACGGTATTTCAATCCATTGCTGTTGATGGAATTATAGTTGTAACATCTCCGCAAGAGCTGGTATCCATGATTGTTTCAAAGGCTGTTAAGCATCATTCCACCAACTATTGCACATCTGCATCTGAAACCATTAC
>DASRMZ010000111.1:0-4676 GCA_035647675.1 Thermoclostridium sp.
CAGTAAGGTCTAAACTTGGATCCCCAGCAGTTATAAATGGAATAAGCGCCTTACCGTTTTCAAATACTTTTTTTATTCTACTCATCGATATCCTCTCCTCTATATCTTGCTATGGCAGCACAATCTTTATCTCCACGCCCCGATAAATTTATTACAATTATTTTGTCCTTTGCTAGTGTTGGTGCAAGTTTCATTGCATATGATATTGCATGAGAACTTTCGATTGCTGGAATAATACCTTCCATTTTTGAAAAATATTCAAAAGCCACTACTGACTCTTCATCAGTTACTGGAATGTATTCAGCCCTTCCTATGTCTTTTAAGTAAGAGTGCTCAGGCCCTACTCCTGGATAGTCAAGGCCAGCTGAGATAGAATGAACTGGTGCTATCTGTCCATATGCATCTTGACAAAAATAACTTTTCATTCCATGAAAAATCCCAAGCTTTCCAGTTGAAATTGTTGCTGCTGTTTGGAATGTATCAATTCCTTTGCCAGCTGCTTCACAACCAATTAGACGAACATTTTCATCTTGAATAAAATTATAAAAAGCACCTATAGCATTTGACCCACCACCCACACAAGCAACAACTGCATCAGGAAGTCTTCCTTCTTTTTCCAGACATTGTTCTTTTATCTCCTTTGAAATTACAGCTTGGAAATCTCTTACAATAGTAGGGAATGGGTGAGGTCCCATTACAGAACCAAGTACATAATGGGTATCTTCGATTCTTTTGGTCCATTCTCCCATGGTTTCATTTACCGCATCTTTTAATGTTGCTGTACCAGATGTAACTTCATGTACTTTTGATCCTAAGAGTCTCATTTTATATACATTAAGGGCTTGTCTTTCTGTATCTTCCTTACCCATAAAGATTTCACATTCCATTCCAAATAATGCTGCTGCTGTTGCTGTTGCAACACCATGTTGACCTGCGCCTGTTTCAGCTATAACTCTAGTTTTCCCCATCTTTTTCGCTAGCAAAACCTGCCCTAGTACATTATTGATTTTATGAGCACCTGTGTGATTCAAGTCCTCACGCTTAAGATAAATCTTAGCTCCACCTAGGTCTTTAGTCATCTTCTCTGCAAAATATAGTCTTGATGGCCTCCCAGCATATTCATTTAGTAGCTCTGTAAGTTCTTTTTGAAAGCCATCATCATTTTTATAATGCTCGTAGGCAGCTTCTAGTTCTAAAACCGCATTCATTAATATTTCTGGTATATACTGACCCCCGTGTACTCCAAATCTTCCTTTTTCCATACTCTTTCCCTCCTATGTTTTTTTATAACAAAAAACTCGTCCTCAACAGTTTAATCTGCTAAGGACGAGTATATATACCCATGGTACCACCTTAATTTATGGCAAAGCCATAATCTCTGCGAAATACTAACATATTCCCGACTACTAACGTAAGCCAACACGTCACATGGTACTCGATTGTAAAAACAATCTTTCAATGTGCCTTCAACGGTCCATTTAATAAGTAGTAACTACTTGGCTCTCACCTTACCAAGTTCTCTGGAAGTCCTTTCCTTATTTTTATCTCCGTATCAATAGTTTTTTATTTATTATGTTATTGTTAACTATATCACCATCTCAATAATTGTCAACAGTGAATTTAAAATTTTGAATATTTCCTATGAGCTTTTATACTTGTAGTATTATACTTTACTATTAAGGAGCTACATACCCAATACTGGTATCTATACCTACAGTACTAGTTTCGGCATCCCAAGTTACTCCAATATCAAAAGCATTAGCTATATCTCTTAATTTAAAGTAATTATTCCCTCCAATATTATAGGCAGTTAAAGCTATTTCTTCTCCATCCTTTAAAATCTTCGAAGTATTTAGCTTCCCTAGTTTTTCAACTCCATCACCTAGAGCCATTTCTCCACCAACTACTGTATATTCATTGTTTGAAACAAGGTTTATAACTCTTTCTTCATCATTCCAAGAAACTTCAAACTGTTTTTCACTTCCAGAAACTGCAAGTGCTAGATCTCTTAATTTAAAAAAGTTGTTTCCTTTTATATTATATGCTTCAAAAGATTGTTCCGTGCCGTCTACTATAACTTTTGAGCTAGTTGCTTTTGCGATAGCATCATCTGCTTCCTCAGCTACATCCTCAACAAGGTCTTCATTGAAATAAACTCTCTCGCCGCCAAGTACTGTCATTATTACTCCCGTGTCAATAATTTTACGGTGGTCTGACGATTTGTCAGAGTTGCCTAAAGCCATAATATCGCGATCAAGTACTACAAAGTCTGCAAGCTTGCCAACTTCAAGAGATCCTTTGATATCTTCTTCAAAATTCGCATAAGCTCCCCATATCGTATATGCTGCAAGGTTCTCAGCAATGGTTAGGCTCTCTTCTTCATACCAACCAACATCTGATCCGCCTGGTGTTCCACCGCCTATTGGTGAACCGCCTTCTTTTCTAAATTGTCTAGTCAGACCTGCGTATAAACCATGATATGGATTAAGTAGTTCTACAGAAGCATCTGTACCATTTCCAATTATTCCGCCAGCATCAAGAATCTTACGCCATGCGTATGCCCCTTTTATTCTGTCTGGTCCTAAACGTGGTTCAGCGCCATTCATATCTGATGTAGCGTGTATAAACTGCATCGAAGGTGTCATACCGATACCTATAGCTTTTTCTATATCATTAGCATAATCACCATTTGGTAACATAGAAAGAAACTGGAAATGCTCAGTTCTTGGTCTAGGATCCTCAATCCATTCCTTCCACTCATCTTGAGTGCCTTTAAAAGTTTCAGGCTTTGTATCTTTGTATGTTTCTCTAAGTTCATTCATTACTTTTTCAAGCGTATCAATGTACAACCTATTTGCATAGTCCCCAATTGCGTGGGCACTTGTAGAAAAACCTGCTTCTAAGTTTTGTTTTATAATAATTTCCAAGTTCTCTGGTGTAATTCTTGGGTTTCCTGTATTATCGCTTATAATTTCGCCGGTCCCCTGATCTTCATACGGTTCATATGGCTCAATCATCGCAGCGGTTCTAGAACCCATTGCGCCATCCATAAAGATTTTGCATACTCTAGTTGTTAGCCTGTCGCCGTAAAGTCCGATTTCAGGTGCACCTTCGTTATAATTAGCTCTAAACTCTTCATCTGAACCATTTTTTGGGTCAGTACTATCAACAGAAACCTCTTCATAAAGCCTAATCTTCAACGGGTTAGTTGAGTCTTCATAAAGTTCTTTTATAAGGTTTATAGTATTTACACCATTACCTGCATCCATAGCTGTAGTTATGCCGTATTCGAAGCATTCCTTTTGTGCAGCATATAAAGCGTCAATGTTTTGCGCCTCCGTATATGGTGGTCGATGTTTACTTACGAGTGAAGCTGCCGGCCCACCTTGGAAAAGACCAGTTGGATTGCCGTCTGCCCCACGGATAATCGTTCCACCAACAGGATCTGGTGTATTTTTGTCAAGGCCTGCTGCCTCCATAGCTGCCGTGTTGGCCCAACCACCATGCCCACTTGCATGACTTAGGAACACAGGGTAGCCTAGTGAGACTGCGTCAAGCTCAGCCGCTGTTGCTGGAGTCCAGCCTTCTAATGTGTCTACCCAGCCTCCTGAAACTATCCAGGTAGTATTTGGTTCGCCTCTGTCTGCATAACGCTGTGCTTCTTTCCCAACTTCTGAAATTATATCTTCTTTCGATTTCCAAAATATATTAATTCTAGTCTGTGCATGACCTTCAGACATAAAGTGCATATGGCTTTCAACAAGGCCTGGAATTACAGTCTTGCCACCAAGATCCACTATTGTTGGATTATCTCCAGCAAGAGCCTCTGCTTCTGCTTGGCTATTTCCTACATATATAATATCCTGATCACTGGTCGCAATAACACTTGCCTTTTCGTATTCACCATATGGCCCCCAGAAATCAAATTTGGAGTTGGTGTTTTCACCAGCTACATATTTGGTGTAGATGTTCCCGTTGATATAAATTACGTCGGCTTCCTCAGACGCCGCTTCTTTAGGATTGTTCATAGCAAGAGAAAACGTGCCCGATGTAAGTACTAGTCCGAAAATTAAAAATAAACTAACAAACATTCTCATTCTTTTGTTTTGCATCTTTTTTGACCTCCAATAAATTTATTTTTGTTACTCTAAACTTCAATTAAAATGGCTACTCTTAAAACCAACTATAGAGATTTTCCACATTTTTAATTACCTTTAATTACCTTATGATAGCGAAATAATGAGAACATTTTATGACTAAAATACAAATTCATGTCAAATCATTCTATAATTTTTTCTATCAAAGACTTTGTCTACTAATGCTGCAAAAAATGAAAAAACCTAACGAGTAGTTGTTAGGTGTAAATCTTGGTATAGCAAATAAAGCTAAGATAACCCCTCCCCCTTCTTGCTCAGTATGAGATAGCGCAACATCAAAGTATCGAGCGCAATACTACGATGACAGTGCTGCATCTATTAAATGCAGACCCAGCAATAGATTTTGGTATCTAAAGCTTCGGCGGTTTTTCCTTTTACAATACTTCTTAGGATTCCGTCCTTAGTATTGTTACTCATAAAAATCGCACCTCTACCTCACCCATTGGGATGAGGATTTTTATTTAGTTGGTATGATGGCTATAATAACACATAAGGTTTTGTTTTTCAATAGCTATGTTC
>DASRMZ010000112.1:0-23828 GCA_035647675.1 Thermoclostridium sp.
GAAAAAGAACAATATTGTTCTTTTTCTTTACTATAAGGCTCTTTTAGGTTAGAATGGTATAAATATTTTGATAAAAACAGGAGGCATTTATGAAAGTTGAGGTTATGGACACTACTCTTCGAGATGGGGAACAAACCCCGGGTGTCTCTTTCACACATACAGAAAAATACAATATCACTAGAATACTCTTAGAGGAAGTAAAGGTAGACAGGGTAGAAGTAGCATCTGCTAGGGTTTCAGAAGGTGAGATGGAGGCTGTAAAGCTGATATCTGACTGGTGCAAAAAGAAAGGCTACATAGACCGCCTCGAGGTGCTTGGATTTGTTGATGGTAATGCATCTGTTGACTGGATTGTTCAATCTGGTGCAAGGGTGTTGAATTTACTATGCAAGGGTTCACTTGACCACGTTAAATGTCAACTGAAGAAAACACCTGAAGAGCATATAAATGATGTAATTAGTGTTATCCATTATGCGCGTTCAAAAGGAATACGTGTAAATGTATATCTTGAAATATGGTCGGAAGGGATTAAAAATTCTCCGGAGTACGTTTTTCAGTTAATTGATGCGCTAAAGGAGCAGGAAATTGAACGTTTTATGCTACCAGATACTCTCGGTGTTCTGCACCCAAAAGAAACCTATAAACTTGTCAAGATAATGGTTGATAGGTATCCAAATCTATTTTTTGATTTTCATGCGCACAACGATTATGATATGGCTGTTGCGAACACCTATATGGCTGTAATGGCTGGTGTTAAGGGGGTTCATACCACCGTTAATGGGTTGGGAGAACGAACTGGCAATGCATCACTTTCCAGCGTGATTGGGGTGTTGAATGATTTTTGCCCTGATATAAAAATGAAAATAGATGAAACAAAGCTTGCAAAGATAAGTAAGATTGTAGAGGCGTTTTCAGGTATTAGAATACCAGCAAACAAACCCATTATAGGAGAGAGCTGTTTCACACAAACAAGTGGAATTCACGCAGATGGTGATAACAAGGGCAATCTGTACTTTAATAATTTGATTCCTGAGCGTTTTGGAAGATATAGAAAATATGCGTTAGGGAAAACTTCAGGAAAAGCAAGCGTACAAAAGAATCTTGAGGAGTTAGGTATAGAACTAGATCAGGACTCTATACGCAAAATCACCAAAAAAATCGTAGAGATGGGCGATAAAAAAGAGAGTATAACAACCGATGATCTCCCATACATTGTTGCGGACGTTCTTAGGACGGGTGAGACAGAAGAGAAAATTAAGTTGATAAATTACTACATTTGCCATGCAAGAAACTTAAGACCGGTGTCTACTGTGAGTTTGATGATAGATGAGGAAATTTATGAGCAAACCTCAAATGGTTACGGACAGTATGATGCTTTCATGAAAGCTATAACCAAGATATACGAGAAGGTTGGAAAACCTATGCCGCATTTGTTGGATTATATAGTGACTATACCACCTGGAGGTAGAACAAACGCTCTAGTGGAAACCACTATTACTTGGCAATACGGACGAGAATTCAAAACAAGAGGGCTAGACTCTGACCAAACTGCATCGGCAATAAAGGCTACAATGAAAATGCTGAACATGATTGAAGACATGGTATTAGAATAAAAGTGCGACGTTGTTTTATGTTGTCATTCTGAGGAGTTTGCGACGAAGAATCTTTCTTTTAGGCACTAAGATTCCTCGCAAGCTCGGAATGACAATATTACGCTCGGAATGACAATCGTGATAATATCGCACTATCTATATATTGTTCATTAAAAAATCCAACAAGTTACTTGTTGGATTTTTATTGCATTAATATATTATACATATATAGAATGTTAGTCGCCACTATTATCAAAACCTTTTATAAAAAAAGGCTTTCAGAAAATTCTGAGAGCCTTTTTTGGTGGGCGATGAGGAACTCGAATCCCCGACTTTCACTACGTCAAAGTGACACTCTGCCAACTGAGTTAATCGCCCGCATTTGATATTGCTTATTACGCTTTATCATTATACATAAAAGCATTTAGCTTTTCAACTTATTTTAAATTTTTGTGTGTTATACCTTATTAAATTAAATTGTAAAACTAAATGAGGTCCCATAATAACTGCATAACATTAATCATTGTTGCCAAAACTATGTAAAGAACTTTTTGGGAGGTATTTTTTGAAAAGCATAGCATCTTACCTGAAAAACATACTTTTATTTAAGCCGGAAAACGCAAAAAAGCCTTTTATATTAGATGAATTTTCTGAAAATGAATCTTCAAATAATGACTCTGAAGAAAAGCAGTCTGGTGAAAAGCAAGATTCTGAGAATAAGTCATCAAACAAAGAGTCAGCTGGAAACAATACTGAAGAAAACCAATCTTCTAACAAGGGGGCTTCTGAAGATAAACCTGCCGATAATAAACCCAAGGATAATGGAGCTAATGGAAATTCATCTTCTAATGAAAAAGCTAAGGTAGATGGGTCAGAGGAGTCTACTGGTATAAAAAATTATGAAAGAAAAAAAGATAGAAAAAGAGAAATAGTTCGCCCAATTCCTATTAGCACCAGCGAAATGAACAAGAAAAAGGACGATAAAAAACCACGAAAAAATAATAGTGGCCAAGACACTATAATAAGCAACTCCATTTCCACATGTCTTGAAGTAATAAAAAAAAGATACAGTGCTGATATAAATGGAGACTTTAAATTACGTGAATTTAAAGTTCTAGTTGAAAATAAAGCATATGATGCATTTGTTTGTTTTTTTGATGGAATGACTGACACAGCGCTTATTAACAGCAGTATTTTAGTACCGATGATGACCTTATCCATCATGCCGGTGGAGCCTGGGGAGCGATCTGTGAAAGATATTATTTTTAATCACCTTATACCACAAAATCAGATTAAAGAATGTAAGACATATCAAGAGGTTGTTGATGAAATTAATTTCGGGGGAATAGGTATTTTTATAGATACTCTCGATGTGGCTTTTGCAGCAGATGTAAAGGGATGGGAGCATAGAAGTGTTGAGAAACCAGAAACAGAAATAAATATTCGTGGCCCTAGAGAGTCATTTACAGAATCAAACCGGGTAAACTCAGCTTTACTTAGGAAGATTCTCAAGGATGAGGATTTGATTGTTGAGGATGTTCTTGTAGGGGTGAGAAGTAAAACACCTTGTGGCATATTGTATATTAAGAGTATAGCAAACAATAGACTTGTAGATGAAGTACGTAAGCGTCTGCAAAGTATAAAAATAGCATATTTGCGCGATGCCGGAGAACTTGAAAGTTTATTGGAAGACGATTCATTATTTCCAGCACCTCAAATGCTTCTAACTGAAAGACCCGATCGGGTAGCATCATATTTGAGTGAAGGGCGTGTAGCAATAATTGTACATGGCAGCCCCTTTGTAATTGTGGTACCAATAACATTGTTTGGCCTTCTTCATTCACCAGAGGACGATTACCTAAGGTTTCCATATTCTACTTTACTTCGACTGGTTAGAATCCTGGGCATTATGATTACACTTTTTCTCTCAGCAATATACCTAGCCATAACTACTTACCATCACGAGATGATCCCCACTGATTTACTTCTTGCCATTGCTTCTTCAAGGGAGAAGGTTCCATTCCCCACAGTTATAAGTCTGCTTATCATGGAGGTATCATTTGAACTAATTCGCGAAGCAGGGATTAGAATTCCAGGTTCTATAGGGTCAACCCTCAGTATTGTTGGGGCATTAATATTAGGTCAAGCTGCTGTTTCTGCAAATCTTGTCAGTCCTATTCTTATAATTGTTGTTGCTGTAACAGGATTAGGTTCCTTTACAATACCTGATTTTTCATTGGGTTATTCTCTTCGTGCACTACGGTTTCTTTATATACTTTTGGCATATTTCGCTGGGCTTTTAGGAATAAGTCTTGGATTGTTTCTTCATATACTTTTTCTTGTGGATGCAAAGTCGTTTGGGGTTCCCTTTTTTGTGCCCTTTGCACCAAGAACTAAGGGAAGAAGAACAAACACAATTATAAAAACACCATTTTGGGTTCAGGAGTATAGACCTGATTTTCTTAATCCTAAGGACATTAAACAACAACCATTTATAAGCAGGGGATGGGTTAAATCGGAGAAAGGAGTAAAGGCGGATGGAAGAGAAAGCGAGAATAGGTAATTTTGAAGCGTTCTGCCTTTTGCTCAATATGATTTGTGCAAAAATAGTTCTTGATTTTCCTAGAGTTGTTTCTGAAGATGTTGGAAGTGCAGCATGGATAATGATTTTCTTAGATACAGTAGTTGTTTTTATATTTTTTAAAATTATAGCACGGTTATACGATAATTTTTCAGGAAAAGATCTAATTGATATCAGTGAAATTGCGCTAAAGAAGGTTGGAAAGATAATTGTTGGTGTGATTCTTGTAATACAATTCATGTACATGACTAGTATAACACTTAGAGAGTTTGCAGAGGACATTAAAGTTATTAGTCTTACCATCACCCCTATAAGTGTAGTTATCACCCTATTTTGCATAGCTATGGTTGTTGGGGCTTACTTAGGGATTGGGACAATATGCAGAGTTTATGCTTTAGTAGTGCCAATACTAACAGCTTCTCTTACAATGATCCTTTTGTTGAATTCGCCCAGATTTGATATTAGTAAGCTATCGCCTTGGCTTGGCTTGGGCATTGAAACCATACTCAAAAAAGGTTTAACTAGCTTGTCACATTTCTCAGAAATCATAGTGATACTTTTAATAGCTCCTTTTTTAAATAACAAAAAGTCCTTTGCGGGGATAGGTCGATGGGGAATAATACTCTCTGGTTTTTTCCTTGCCATGTCTACAACTTGTTACCTGCTAGTTTACCAATACCCTACTTCAACTGAGTTTTTTCTTCCAATGTATCAAATGGCAAGAACAATAAGCTTTGGAAGGTTTTTTACTAGAATCGAATCGGCATTCATTTTTATTTGGGCTTTAACTGCTTTTTTATATCTGAGTTCGAGCCTATACTTTATAACCTATATATTTCAAAGGATCTTCAACCTTAAATACCGAAGACCATTAATTACTCCATTTATTGTTTTACTTTTCACTTTAAGCATATTACCTGAAAATCTATATTCAACTCTTCAAATTGAAATGCAAGTCTATAGTAGATTTTCTTGGATAATTGCAATCATTTTACCCACAATATTGATTGCCATTGCGTCACTACGAACAAGAAAGAACAGGGGGGTGGAAAATAAGTGAAAATAATAGGTATAAAAAAAGTGCTAATTTTCATGTTAATGCTTTCAATGCTTACATTAAGCGGATGTCTTGACAATATCGAAGTAGACGAGATGGTTTATGTTGTTGCTATGGGTATAGACGAGGGGACTAATGGTAACTTGCGTATAACTTTATTTATGGTAGTTCCAATAGCAGTTGGTGTGGGACCTGAGCCAGGGGAAGTAGAAAAAGCTACGAATATTATTGTGGTCGAAGCACCCACAATCCTTGGTGGTATAAATGTCGTTAACTCAATAATTAGTAAAGAAATTAACTTCTCTCATGCAAAATTAATAGTTATATCAAAACAGCTTGCAGAAAAAGGTGTCGAGAGGTTTCTTAATACATTTATGAGATATAGAGAATTTAGACCTGATACTTATCTTGGAATATCAATGTGCTCTGCCGGCGAGGTATTAACATCTTTAAAGCCAATTCTTGAAATTAATCCAGCAAAGCATATTGAATTATTAATGGAAGCCTTTCAATATACCGGTTTTTCAAATGGTAGTACTATTGGTGAATTTTATACGAGAATGGAATGCACATGCAATGAGGCTATAGCGATATTATTAGATAGTTCAAAAATTGAGGACGAAAAAGATTTAGAAAGCATGCTTTCTAATAAAGCGAGCTCAGGAGAAATGGTAATGGAAGGCGACTATGAGGCATCTGATATGCCAATACTTTATGAGAGCAAATCAAGGCAGATGGGTTCGGCGGTTTTTATAAGAGACAATATGGTAGGTGAGTTAACTGGACGAGAAACAAATTATTACCTTATGGTTTCAGGTCAGCTTGGCGCAATAAACTATACATTACCCGACCCTAATAAAAAAAGCAATGTGCCCTACAGAGATTATATTTCAATAAGACTTAGTCAGGCGAGAAAACCAGAAATTAATATAAAAGTTGTGGATGAAAAGCCAATAATTAAAATTAAGGTATCCCTTGAGGGCGATATTATTTCTATCACAGGCAAAGAAGATTATTCGACAGGAGAAAGATTAACGGAACTTGAAGAATATGCATCTGATTATATCTATGAAGAGGTTTCAAGCTTCCTTATTAAAACTCGCGATGAATTTAAAAGTGATGTTTGTGCGACTGGAAGATCTATAAAAAAGAAATTTCTATTATGGGACGATTGGATGGATTTTAGCTGGCCCGAGAAATATGAAAATGCTGAGTTTGATTTGGAGGTATCAGTAAGAGTCAGACGTTCAGGAATAATGGTAAAGCATTTAGATGTTGAAGGATTGTTAAAGGGAGAGAAAAAGTGAATACCTTAGTAGTTATTATGGTTATTGTAGTAGTAGTTTGGGCTAGTATATATACATTTAGCTATGCCATATGGACAATAAAGAAAAATAAGGCAGGCGGTATTGCACTTATTGTACTGTCGGTTGTTTGTGTTGTGCTACCTTTGTATCTTCTATGGATAAGGAGATAATGAGCATAATCAATGAACCTCCGTACCGATCTAAAGTGCAGGAGGTGCACTCCTTCTTAAATTATAAAAATATTCACGCCATCATTGCATTACATTGAAATTCGCAGCTAATATAAGACGAATATACTGAACCTTGATTTATCGAAAGGTTCAGTATACTTATGCTTTTGTTGTTTCTATGAACTTACCTGTGTAGTATTGATGAGTTCAAAAGAGGGCTATACCTGTCTTTTACAAAGTCCACTGTTTTATTTGCAATAACTAAATGCCCTTCTTTATTTGGATGTATACCGTCTATGCATAAAAGCTTTGTATAATCCGAGTATTGGAGAAAAGCACTTCGCACATCTATGCACGGAGTTTTTGTTTGATCGGCAATTTTGAGAATAACTGAATTGTAGCGCTCCTGCCACCAATAAATCTTTGTAACACTGCCTAGCCATTTTAATATACTATTTTTTGTATCAGGATTGTTTTTACTGACCCAGTCAAAATAATTATCTGCGTTTAAGGGTGGAAGGTTCATTAAAATAGGTGTGCTTTTATTTTTTTTAACTAAGTCTATGGTTTCAAGTAACGTACTTTCAAAGGTTTCAAAATCTGTTCTGGGTTGGTGGTTTTTTTCAGGATGCTTTGCTATCTCAGCCCAGTTAAAATCACAATCATTTCCACCATATTCTATAAGCACAATATCGGGCTTTTCATTAAAGATATTATTCTTAAGCTTATGGATTCCCTTTATTATGGTGCTTCCAAAGCGGGAAGTGTTATGAATGATACCGTTTAGCTTGTCGCGAACCAACTCAACATAGTTATCTTCGAGAATGGTATACTTGCTTTTTATTTCATCATATATAACACCTTTAGATATTGAATCTCCAGCTACAACTATTTTAATATCTTGCTTATTATTAAATGGCATTCGATACACCCCTATAATTCAATCATATGAGTAGAAAATACGCCTTGTAATTTGTAGATCTACCTCACTTAACTAAGTATATCCCAGAATTTTCTTATTTACAACAATAACCTAACGCAATTGCCAATTTTTCGTACCTTCCGTTAGGGCACACCTATATCTTGAAATATTAAAGGAGTAAACAGTAACTATTTTCCTGTTTTCATTGATTAATCCCAATAAAAACAATATAATAGTTTTTGTAAGAAATTTTGCTAATATTACGTTGCAAAATATCTTTAAACATCTTTTGTTATCAGAATAGGCATTTCCCAGTATTCACAATCAATTTCGCTTATTATTGGCTTTTATCGGTTTTCAAATAGAAGCATATTAAAAACTACAGTAGAAAAGGATTAACTATTATGTTAAGTCGAGCTAATTCATGTGGCTTATTGGGTATTAGTGGATATATGGTTTGTGTTGAAACAGATATAAGCAATGGCATACCAGCATTTGATATAGTTGGTTTAGGTGATGTTGCTGTTAAAGAAGCTAAAGAGCGTGTAAGAGCTGCAATTAGGAATTCGGGTTTTGAGTTTCCATCACGCAGAATAACTATTAACCTTGCTCCTGCAGATTTAAAAAAAGAAGGAACTTCATACGACTTGCCCATAGCAGCAGGCATTATTGCTGCAATGGGTGTTATTTCCTGTGATGCACTTTTAAACTGCGTTCTTTTAGGTGAGCTTTCTCTTGATGGATCATTGCGACCTGTTTACGGCGTTTTGCCAAAATGCATTGCAGCTAAAGAAATGGGATTTAAAACCATCTTTACACCCCCAGAAAATGCTCAAGAGGCATCGGTTGTAAAGGGTATAGATGTAATAGCAATAAAAAACTTAGCTGAATTAGCATCGCATTTTAAAGGTGATATTACCTTGCCGCCCGTTGAAAGTGAAATGTGTACCATTGAGGATTATATAAATGAACCTGATTTTGCTGATGTAAAAGGGCAAAAGCATGTTAAACGGGCATTGGAAGTAGCTGCAGCAGGTGGGCATTGTGTACTGATGGTTGGTAGCCCGGGCTGTGGTAAAACAATGCTGGCTCGTCGGATGCCATCCATTTTACCAGATATGACATTTGAGGAGGCAATTGAAGTAACAAAAATACACAGTGTTTCAGGTCTTTTAGCACCAGGGTCTTCGCTTGTTAGGAAAAGACCATTTCGTGATCCTCATCACACCATAAGCGCCATTGCTCTTGTTGGAGGGGGTAGAATCCCTAAGCCTGGGGAAATAAGCCTTGCCCATTTAGGGGTGCTTTTTCTTGACGAGCTACCGGAGTTTGGAAATAACACCCTTGAGGTATTGAGACAACCACTTGAGAATGGCTTTGTACATATTTCGAGAATCAATGCATCCATTACTTACCCTTGCAATACAATGCTAATTGCTGCGGCAAATCCCTGTAAATGTGGCTTTTATCTTGATGACACAAGGGAATGTACCTGTACACCACGAGAGGTTAGAAATTACTTGGGTAGGTTGTCCGGACCATTACTTGATAGAATGGATATTCAGGTGGATGTACCTTCGTTAAAATACAGTGAATTGGAAAGTGAAACACCAGGAGAGTCTTCAAAGATAATCCGAGAAAGAGTTAACAAAGCAAGGGATATCCAAAGAAGGCGTTTATCTGGTACAGGGATGTATTGCAATGCTCAAATGTCATCCCCAATGGTTAGGAAATATTGCCCCCTTGGAAAAGAAGAATCAAGAGTACTAAAGGGAGCATTTACATCTCTAAGTCTTACAGCTCGTTCACATAATAGGATTTTAAAGGTTGCACGTACAATAGCAGACATTGAAGGGACAGAGAATATTAATGTTGTACACATTTCTGAAGCAATACAATATAGGATGTTAGATAGGGATTATTTTAGGTAGGAGGAAGAAATGAATCCAGAATTAAAAGAATGGGTTTGGTATGCAAATCTAAGGGGTATGGCAACAAGAAAGAAAATAGAGCTATTAAGAATTTTCGATAGCCCAAATGAAATATATGATGCTGACAATATTGCATTGGCACAAACAGGAATTCTTAGCAAGGATAACATTTCTGCGATTTTGTCAAAGGAATACAGGCAAAGTGTTAATAAAACGATGGAAGAGCTTTTTATTAAGCATATCCAGGTCATTCCATTAAATAGCCCCTCATATCCAAATATGCTAAAAAATATTTGTGATCCTCCCATATGCTTATATGTTAAAGGGAAACTATTAGCCGATGAGCTATCCGTTGCTATTGTAGGATCACGCCGAGCCTCTGGCTATGGTATATCTCTTGCGAAAAAAATATCCAGTGAATTATCAGAATTCAATATATGTATTGTAAGTGGTATGGCACGAGGAATAGATTCAGCTGCTCATATTGGGGCGCTTACTGCAAATGGTAGAACAGTTGCTGTGTTAGGGTGTGGACTTGATATAGTTTATCCTGGCGAAAACAAAAAATTGATGGATCAAATAATAGAAAATGGAGCTGTTATATCTGAATACCCTTTAGGTGCCGAGCCCATGCCTCACCATTTTCCTATTAGAAATAGGATAGTAAGTGGTATGTCAGTGGGGGTATTAGTGGTTGAAGCAAGTGAAAAAAGTGGCTCTCTTATCACTGCACAGCTAGCATTAGAGCAAGGAAGGGATGTTTATGCGCTGCCTGGCAATGTAATTAGTATCAACAGTAAAGGAACAAACAAATTAATTCAAGATGGAGCAAAGCTTGTTGCAAATGTTCAAGACATACTTGATGAACTTAATTGGTTCACACTCTTCGATACGAAAAATGTGTTAGATTTAGACAGCTATCGCAATAAAAAAGAAATAATTAACGGCCTGGATAAGGATGAACAGGAAGTTATTGAGTTACTATCTATCGAATCTCTTCAAATCGATGAGATCTATAAAAAAATATCTATTGAAATGCCCATACTGCATAGTGTTTTGTTAAGCCTTGAAATGAAGGGCCTTATAAAACGTGAGCCGAGGGGCAATTACCGTATAGAAGTTTAAGGTTATAGTCTTATTCCTTTTCTTTAAAGGTTTTTATACGTTTTTGAAACTTTTTTGATTCAATTACGTCTATAATAATTAGTGCATAAAAAACAGGCCGTTTAAAATGGCTGTTTTGCTTTATTAGATAGTCTTTTTTTTGCCAGTTTGATTTTTGAAAAACTAGCGGTGTCAAAGAAACATGATATGATATATAAAACGACTTTAGAATTAAGGAGTGTTTTTTTTGAGAAAAAAAGGTTTTTTTCTTGCTTTATTTATATTTCTAATTGGGATTACGATTCTTTTACCTTGTTCATTAGATGTTTTTGCGCAACCAAACTCCGATGATATTGTCATCAAGGTTGTAGGTGGCTATAATGGTGTAGCAAAGCTTGGCGCATGGACACCAGTAAAGGTTAAGGTTTCTTCTGCAAGCAGAAATATATCTGGTGAAATAGAGATTGAGGTTAATTTGGATCAATCCAGAAGAGTTATATTGTCAAAACCAGTTGAGCTTATGGCTGGGTATGAACAGGAAATATATTTTGAGGTGCCGGTGGTTACCGCTAAAAGAGGTTTTGATGTTCGTCTGGTAGAGGCAAATAAAACTCAAGCAGATATAACTTATAGTTTTAAAAGGCTTCTTTCTCCCGAGGTTGTGCTTATCGGAGTATTATCAGAAGATAGCGAAGCATTTAGCTGGCTAAATGGAAATACCGTTCCTGTCGCACAAGGTGGTGACTATGATGAGAAGCTTAAGTTGATGATGGCAGCAGGTGAGATACCTCCGACATCTATAACTACCACAAATACAGGACAAGAGATTTATTATAAGAAGTATGAGGCTGTGGTGGTTCCAGTGGATAGGGACAGCTTTCCAGATAAGGATGAGGTAATTAGCGGCTTCGATTATTTGATTATTAGTAAATATGATACATCTCTTTTAAATGATGCCCAGGTTACAGTTCTTGAAAAATGGGTTACTTCAGGTGGAACATTAATTGCAGGAACGGGTCTTTCGTGGCAGAAGGTTTATCATGGATTGCCTGATGGCCTGAAGCCTTTTAATATATCTAGTACAGAGGATGTTGAAAGCTCAGATGCGCTTAAAGGCTTTACAGGTAGGGAGACACCAGAAATGAATCTTAAGCTTGCCAAGGGTGAGCTTGGATTTGAAAGCATGTCTGACAATGGGATGGATAGTTATGGCAACACAAATTCGCATTATGGAGATTTTATTGTGGTTGGTGATGAGCAAAATCCTTTAGTGATAAAGTATGGAAAGGATTATGGTACTATTGTTGTTTTAACTTTTGACCCTACTGCTGAACCCTTTGCATCATGGCAATCTAAAACAAATTTTATGGAAAACGTTTTTAAAATAACAAGTACAAATTTTCAGCGTTTCTATGAAACTGGCAATGGATATTATAGAAGCTATGCAGACCAAAATTCTAATATTCGTAGTCTTGCAACCGAAGTCCCATACGATAAAGTACCCCCTTTCCAATTAATGTTTATATTTTTAGGGATATATGTTGTACTGGTTGGTCCTGTTACGTACATTATTCTTAAAAGAATGGATAAACGAGATTTAGCTTGGATAATTATTCCTTCACTTTCTCTGGTTTTCCTTATTGGGATGTACTTTTTCGGATTTAAAACTAGGTATAACGTTGCAATAACTAATACTGCTTCACTTATTGAGATACAACCCGAAATAAACCAAGCTAAGGTATCTTCTGCAATAGGTGTTTTTAACAACAAACGAGGTACCATGACGATAGAATATAACGAGGCGAATGGTATTCAAGTTCCTTTCCTTCAGCAGGATAATAACTATTATGGTTATGGGGCAGAGTCCCAAGCTAATGTTACCGCAAAATATACACAAAGCAACCCTATTAAGCTTGAACAATACAATGTTCAGCTATGGATGCCCAATATGCTTTACGGGCAACAGACCATTCCCTTTGACGGAGATATATTAAATGACATCACCATAAAGGACGGAAAGCTTAACGGTACCATTGTAAACAAAACAGCCTATGATTTACTTGATACCGTTATAGTTTTAGGAAATAATATTATCCGCATAGGTGATGTTGTTTCAGGTGATAAAAAAACAATAAATATACCCTTTGATAGTCCAGATGTATATAAACGACCTGATGAGTATCTTGAGGCTATGTATGGAAGAACATATTATGATACCCCTCAAGAATACCCGAAGGACTATGCCGTGCTTTATGGAAGACGTAGAACCTTTGAAAACTATCTAAGCCAGGCTTATCGTATGAACACCGGCAGGTCAAGCTTCAACTTATTAGCAAGAAATGAGCAAGAAATTGACTATGATTTAATTGTGAATAAAAGTAAACCTCAGAAATACAACAGGAATTTAATTGCCATGGAGTCTGAGTTAGCTTTTGAACAAGGACAGGAAGTTGAAATACCCAGTGGAATAATTTTACCTAGCATGTATCAGGAGCGGGAAATAGCATGGCAGCAGGGGGATTATGGTATATCCATTCAAAATACAGGGGACATACAATTTGAGTTTGTCTTACCAAGCAACTTAATAGTAACAGAGATGGAACTAAGCATGGATAATTATATACCGTTGCATCAAAAGTATAGAATGAGTCAGGCTTCATCAAGCATAGTGATTCAGGATAACCTTTATGAATACTATTTGTACAATGCTAAGACTAAGAGCTGGGATGAGATTAAGCCCGATACATCTGAGGGCGCAAATATGAGTGCGACAATAAAAGAGAATGCTTCACAGTACATCGGCATTGGAAATGAAGTGCTAATGATGGTCAGAGTAGTGGAGCTTGGAGTACCCGATTATGAAGAAGGGGTATACAAAGATTACAATAGTGAAATAATTACAATGCCTGAAATCTATCTGAAGGGGGTATCGAAATGATGGTAACTGTCGAAAACCTTACAAAGAGATATAAAAAGACTTTAGCGGTAGACGAGCTTTGCATGGGAATCCCTGAGGGTGAAATTTATGGCTTTGTTGGTGCAAACGGAGCGGGTAAAACCACTACAATGCGCATCATTGCTGGACTTCTTGCTCCTACTTCGGGTAAAGTGTTTGTAGACGGAATAGATGTTACTAAGGAACCCCTAAGGGTTAAAAAACATTTGGGGTACATGCCGGATTTTTTTGGAGTGTACGATGATTTGAAAGTAACAGAATACATGGGCTTCTATGGTGGGCTACAAGGAATATATGGTGCGGAATGTGAGAAGTTGATAGATTCACTTTTGGAGCTTGTACGCCTAACAGAAAAGAAAGAGGCTTATGTTGATTCATTATCAAGGGGCATGAAACAAAGACTATGCCTTGCCAGAAGCTTAATACACGATCCAAGGTTTCTCATTTTAGATGAGCCTGCTTCAGGTCTTGACCCAAGAGCAAGAGTTGAAATGCGCGAAATATTGAAAGAGCTTCGCACCATGGGGAAGACGGTACTAATTAGCTCACATATATTGACCGAGTTATCTGAGCTGTGTACATCAATCGGTATAATAGATGAAGGCCGCTTGGTTGCAAGTGGTTCAGTTTCTCAGGTTTTAGAAAAAATGTCGCACTCTGAATCAATTAAAATAAAAGTTTTGGAAAGACAGGATGAAGCTGTTAAGATACTTTTGGAGATGCCCGAAATAGGCGAAATCAGTTCAGTATCAGGCACTCTGGAGGTTAAAGTAAAAGGTGGAGAGAAGCTTTTCGCCAAGGTATTAAAAGCGCTCGTTGAAAGAGATATACCTGTGGTTTCATTCCATCCTGAAGAGGGTTCGCTTGAATCTGTATTTATGCAGCTTACCGAGAGGGGGAAAGACAATGATAATTAATCCAATCCTCAAAAAAGATTTGAAAACAAAGCTACGTGGTTGGAGAACCATGGTGTTAATATGTTGCTACATACTTCTTTTGGCAGCAATATTATTTGTGTATTTTGCTGGAAACAATATGCTTACTCCACGTACTGGAGGGAATTACAGCCCACGAATGGCTGTAGATGCTTATAATTTATTGATTGTATTCCAGTTTGCGCTACTATTTCTTGTAGTACCAGCCATAACTGCAACATCTATTACTAGTGAACGTGAAAGACAAACACTTGACTTAATGCTTGTAACAAAAACCTCAGCAACAAGAATCGTTTTGGGTAAAATCATGGTATCCATTGCTCATACAATGCTTCTATTAATAGCTTCAATGCCCGTATTGGGTGTGGTTTTCTTTTTTGGTGGTGTAAATTTTGTAGACATTGCAAAGTTATTGTTATTTTACGTTATAACTTCATTTTTTGTTGCAAGCTGTGGTGTATTCTGTTCTACATTATTCAAAAGAAATATTGTTTCTATTATTACAACATATATTTTCTTAGGTCTTATAACGTTTGGTCCGTTCATTGCGTTACTTATAAGTGTTTATGTTAAAGAATTAAGGTTATCAGGAGTTGGGTTCAATCCAACCTATGGCACCTATTTAAAACCGTTATTTCCTTCATCAGTATTTGGATTTACTTCATTTTATTATGGTGGTTCGAATATGTATGGATATGGTTTGTGGGGAAGCATGTGCCAAGAAATTGAAAGTCAGATGGCACGTGAAACAGGCATATTGAGATTATTTAAGCCATGGATTGTGAATAGCATATTCAATATTGTTGGCTCGGCAATACTAATATTGTTAAGTGCAGTAAAACTAAATCCAGTACGCAGAAAGAGCTAATTGTACATTCAATACATTAGATTATGAGGACTACTATGGATGAAAAATATATTTTAAAAAAATTGAAACCTTTAAAAACAAAAATATTTATTCACAAAGCAATAGAGATAATTTTTTGGGCTTTAATAATTTCAGGCTGCGTATCTTTAATACTTGCATTTGCTTCGAAGTTTGCTGTTATAACATTTGTCAGGTATAAAATGCTTGTGCTTTTTGGGGTAGCCATTTTTACAGCTCTAATTGTATCTTTATTTTTTATTCCTTCAAAAAAACAACTCATAATGACTGCAGATAGTCTTGGGGTGAATGAGAGGATTATTACTGCATGGTATCTTTTTGGAGATGAGTCCAATGTTGCACAGCTACAAAGGCAGGATACTAAAAATGTGTTAGGTAGTATTGATTTAGCATCGGAATATAAAATTAATCATCAAAAATCAATGCATGTTTTTGCATTTGCAATAATTGCGTTCGCATTTATATTAACGTTTATTCCCGGTCGGGTATTTGATGAAACACAAATAAGAGAAAAGCTTGTACAGCAAATGGATGAACAGGAAAAGCAAATTGAAGAGCAGATAGAAAACCAGCAGGTTAAAGACTCCAATATAAGCCAAGAGCAATTGGAGCAGCTTAAAGAAGCTCTTGAAAAGCTAAGTGAAGAGTTTAATAAATCAAAAACTGAAGAGGATGCACTAAAAGCACTAACACAGATGGAAAATCTATTAGAGGATTTAAAAAGACAAGATCCCCTTAAGGAACTGGACACATTACAGAGTGCATTTAGCGATTCCCTATTAACAAAGGATATAGCCCAAAGCATGGAAAGTGAAGATGAAGAAGCACTTAAACAAGCTCTTGAGGATTTGAAAGAGCAATTAGAACATGAAGAAAAACGAAAGGAATTGTCTGAAATCCTTCAAGCTGCAGCAATGAATATGTCAGAGAATTCAGCCCTTTCCCAAGCTCTTCAAGATATCGCATCCTTGTCTGCATCCGGAAGTATGTCAAGTGCTGATGCTGCTCAAAGTCTTATAGCGTTAATAAATGATGCAGAAAAAAATGCTCAAGGGCAAGAGGATTTTAAAAATGCTCTTTCAGATATTAGTGGCACCCTATCAAAGGCGAAACGTTCAATTTCAGCCGTTGACCAGAGAGTAGCATCGGGAGATTCAGCACAAAAAGGTCAGAGCTCAGGTGAAGGGGACAGCCAAACAGGCAGTGATGGTCAGTCGGGTCAAGGTGGAAATCAGTCTGGAACAGGAAGTAGTTCACAAGGAGCAGGCGCAGGTAGTGGTGATGCTGGAGATGGGACAACAAACACTGATTGGGGATATAATGAGGGAGATGAGCCTGGAAAAGGTAAAATGCCGGGTGCAAGACAAGAGGCAGACTATAAGCGCATATATGTGCCTGAACGTTTAGGTGGAGAAGGTAACGAAATGGTCTTACCAGGTGAAAAGCTTGATTCAGGTAGCAGTACCTATAGCAATGCAGATGGCGCCCCTGTAATGGAAGGAGCAATGGTTCCCTACCAAGAGGTTTTGAGTGAATACAGGCAGGAAGCTGTGCAAAGAATGGATGGGCAGAATATTCCAGCTGGCATGAAGGAGCTTGTCAAATCCTATTTTAGTTCACTTGATTGAGTATTTTGATATTGTATTGCCACCAGCGTCAACGAATCCGCCCGAATTCCCTGCTACTTATAGCTTATATCAATATAAAGTAAAATGATTAATAATTTACAATGACAAATTACATTATACATGTGGGAATAAATGTTTTAGTAATGGAGGAAATTAAGTTGAGCATTGAAAAGGATAATTTTCAAAATGTACTAGATACCGTAGCCAGAGTGGAAAATGAAGTGTCAAAGCATATGATAGGACAAAAGGATTTAATTAGACAAGTTATTATTTCTATGTTTGCAGGAGGTAATATTCTTCTCGAAGGTATGCCAGGCCTAGGGAAAACACGGCTTGTAAATGTTTTAGGTAAAGCTATGGGGCTTGAATTCTCACGTATTCAATTCACTCCTGACCTTATGCCTGCAGATGTTACAGGCACAAACCTTGTGGATAGGAAGGAAAGTGGAGAGGGAATGTTCCGCTTTCAGCGCGGACCCATTTTTAGTAATATTGTTTTAGCAGATGAAATAAATCGTGCAACTCCTAAAACCCAAAGCGCCATGCTCCAGGCCATGCAAGAGCATACCGTTACAGTTTCAAACACTACCTATAAAATGCCAAATCCCTTTTTCGTATTGGCAACTCAAAATCCAATAGAAATGGAGGGAACGTATCCTTTACCAGAGGCACAGATGGATAGGTTTCTTTTTAAGTTAAATGTACCTTTTCCTGATTTTGATGATATGAAGGGAATTGTTCAGCTTACCACAACAAGTGGCCAAGAAACAATTGAAGCAGTTACTAATGCTGATGAAATAATTGAAATACAAAATGCTTCAAAGCAGATACCTATAGCAGAACCCGTTCTTGATTATGCTATTAGACTTATTATGAACACTCATCCAGATGGCGAACCTTCACCCGAAATGGTAAAAAAGTATGTAAGATACGGCTCCAGCCCACGTGGTGCCCAGGCAATTATTAGTACTGCAAAAATTCGAGCTATTTTATGCGGAAGATATAATGTTTCCTTTGAGGATATTCAAAGTGTGGCATATCCTTCGCTTAGGCATAGAATATTTCTCAATTTTGATGCTATATCCGATGAGATTACACAGGATAAAATAATTGAAGGCTTAATAAATGAGGTGAAGACTTACCTGTGAAAGTACTTGATAGTGACACACTAAAAAAGATACATTCTATTTCAATGCAAATACAATCACCTGTTTCAGGGCAAGCAACTGGTAATAGGAAATCCAGAAGTAAGGGTAGCTCGGTAGAATTTTCAGATTTTAGGGAATATGTGCCAGGTGATGATTTTAGGCGCATAGACTGGAATGCATATGGTCGTTTTAACAAGCTTTTTGTGAAGCTATATATGGAAGAACGGGAAGCTCCTATTAATATTTTCCTTGATACAAGCTTGTCCATGGATTATGGAAATCCAAACAAGTTTTTAGCTGCATGCCGCCTGTCGGCTGCGATGTCATATATAAGCCTTTTAGCATATGACAGCATATATATTACCCCATGGAATGAAAAAGCACAGTCAACCTATGGACCATTTCGAACGCAATCGGCGTTAGTACAGATTGATAATTTAATTTCGGGCTTTAGTACGCAAGGCAAAAGCAGCTTTTCTGATGCACTTCGCAATATGGAGTGGAAAACTGGAAGAGGGGTTAGCATCGTAATTACAGACGGATTTGTACAAGAAGGTCTTGAGGATGGCTTAAAATATTTGAAGTATCGGAACCAAGATGTTTTTCTATGCCTTCTTCTTTCTCCAGAGGAGATATCACCCAATTTAGAGGGTGCTCTACAGCTAAATGATAGTGAGACAGGTATGTCAATAGAAGTAACTGTTTCATCGGCTTTATTAAATGCATATGAAAAATCCTTTAAACAATATTTAGCTGAAATTAAAGAGAAGTGTAGAAAATGGGGGATACATAATGTTATGTTACCTTCAGATATGCCGGTGGATTTAATGGTGAAGTCTATCATTATGTAATATTTGCTTCAATAGCAATGTACATTTATCCTCCTTGACTATAATTAATATACAGGATGTGAGTTTTTGTCATTTGAAACACCCTTTGGGTTTATTGGTCTTTTGGCCATACCCATCATAATTTTATTATATATATTGAAACAAAAGAGAGAAAATGTTACGGTATCGAGCCTTGTTCTATGGAGTCAGGTTTTAGAAGATATGCAAGCTCAAACACCCTGGCAGAAGCTGCGCAGGAATTTACTTATGTTTTTGCAAATACTAGCTGCCATTCTTATTATACTTGCCTTAACGGGTTTTTCACTCAATACCGGGAATGTTTCAAATGAGCCCATTATCATGGTTATAGATTGCTCATTAAGTATGGCATCTACCGATATAAAGCCTACCAGGCTTAATGCTGCCAAAAAAGATGCAATTAAATATGTAGACAGCATTTCTGCAAGTACCCCTGTTACTGTGGTAAGCGTTGGCAGGCAAGCAAATGTGCTGCTTTTTTCCTCCACTACAAAAGATGATATAAAAAAGAGCATTGAATCCATCGAACAATCATTAAGCTACGCTGATAAATCAAAGGCGGAGGAGCTGGTTTTGTCTATTAAAAAACAGCAGGCAGATGCTCAAATTGTTTTATTCTCGGATACACAGATAAGATTTGGAAATGAACAAACTCAATTTTCTGAATATAAAAAGCAAAATAACAATGTGGCGGTTGTAAACTTCACTCATACTAAAACCGACTATGCTATTACTGCAATGAGTGTTGTACGAAACCAAGGCAATAGTGAAGCAGAAATATCTGTAACACTTTATGGTGACGATGAGTTTATAGACTCTCAATGGGTGACAGTGCCTGCAAATAAAACAAAAACAGTATGGTGGGATAAGATTCCCATGACTATAAAAACAATGTATGTAACTATTGATACAGAAGATATATTGATGGAGGATAATAGTGCATACAACTCCATTCTATCTGAAGAGGGGGTTAAGGCTCTTCTTGTGACAGAGGGGAATTATTTTTTAGAAAAGGTGTTCTCGTTGATTGAAGGGGTTGAGCTTGTTAGAACTACACATGGAGAACAGCTTTACGACGGATATGATTTATACATATTCGATGGAATAGTACCTAAGGTCTTACCTGAGGATGGTAATATTGTTATATTTGCACCCCAGCCAAATGGCTATTTCCAGGTTGGGGAATGGATGGATACACCCTTAATACCATATATAGGGCATAGCATATTCGATTACATTGAAAATTTAAGCTTTTCAATTGGTAGAACAAGAATTATTGAGACGCCTCTGTGGGCAGAGAATGTGATGGAGTATAATGGAAATCCTATTATCATGGAGGGAGTACTAAACAATGCTCGTGTTTTAATATTTGGGTTTGATTTGTATGAAACAGATCTACCCCTAAAAACAGAATTCCCTATTTTAATATCAAACATTATAAATGAATATGCACCATATAGTGGCACAGTTGTAAATGATGCTGCTACTTTGGATGCAGTGCAGTTTAGACTAAATCCCGACACTGTAAAAGCTAATATTTTACTACCTGATGGTAAACGAGTGCAAATTGCACCTCCCATACCACCTGAGGTTTTTGTTGATACTCAAGACCCGGGGATATATTGTCTTGAGCAAATTAAAGATAGCGGGAATGTGAATACATTTTTTGATATAAATATCCCAGATGAATGGTTAATGGAAGAAAACAGTAGCGTTAGTGGTATATCTGATATAGAGGCAGGTCACAATGCAGTCATACCTTTAAAAACTTCGGCCTATAAGCTGACAATGCTACTTATAATACTAGCAATGTTACTGATTTTATTTGAATGGTGGTACTATGCAAAAAGAAATTATATTTGATAATTATTGGGCTCTAATGCTTATACCTGTGCTTATAGCCTTTATAATAATAGTGGGTAGAAATCTGCATTTTCGTTCTACTTTGAGAAAACGCATAACAATGGCAATTAGGATAATGCTGGTACTGTGCTTGTCAATAGCACTAGCTGCGCCGAGTATAACCACTAGGTTAAATAGGACAGGTACTATTTTTATTGCCGATGTGTCGGATAGCACAAAAGCAAGTGGTGGAAACATGCAAGATTTTATAGACCAGGCACTGCATTTTGCACAAAGGAAGGACATCACAGGCGTTGTTGCATTTGCAAACGATGCTACTGTTGTAAAAATGCCCGATAACGAAAACACATCCTTTTCATTAGATACAAGATTGAGAAGTAATGATACTAATATTCAAAGAGCCTTGACACTATCCCAATCAATAATGCCTGAAAATGTTGCTAAACGACTGGTTCTTTTATCCGATGGAAAGCAGACCTCTGGCAATGCAATTGAAACGGCGACCCTTTTAAATAGGCTGGGGTATACAGTTGATGTGGCTAGAGTTGGAACAGTTACTGGTAAAGAGGTTCAAATAGAAGAATTCACTTCACCTAAACAAGTAAACGCTAAAGAGGTCTTTGATATATCTGTAAAAATAAAAAGCAATGTTGATACTAAAGCAATAATTAGGCTGTATGAAAACAGGGCTTTAGCTCAAGAGAAGGTTGTTGAGCTATATGAGGGCGATAATCTTTTTACATTTACAGACACTGCGCAGCAAAGCGGAATGATTACATATACTGCAGAGATTGTTACTGATGACGATACAGTATTGCAAAACAATCAGCTTTCAAGCTTTGTCCAAGTTCAAGACAGGCCTAGGATCCTTGTTGTCGAAAGAGGAAATAATGGTGAGAACTTTGTAAGGTTTGTTGAAGAATATGCACAGGTTACAAGAGTAAGTCCTCAGGAAGTACCAGTTTCCATGCAAGAGATTATAAAATATGATGCATATATTCTTGTAGACATCTCCTATGAATGGCTGGATGAAGAGTTTTTAGTGCTTCTTGAGCAGGCTATAAAGCATCAAGGTAAAGGACTATTAGCTATCGGCGGAGAAAACAGTTATGCACCTGGAGGGTACAATGGTACACCACTTGAAACTGTTTTGCCTGTTAATATGGACATAAGCCAAAAAGAAGAAAATCCTGATCTTGGGCTTTTACTTGTTATAGATAAATCAGGAAGTATGACAAGTGGTGCATATGGAATTTCAAAGATTGAACTGGCAAAGGAAGCAGCAATTCGTGCTGTAGAGGTGCTTGAAGATACCGACCAATTAGGTGTTATTGCTTTTGATAGCGCAATACAATGGGTTATACGCACAGAACAGCTTTCCGATAAGCAAAAAGCAATGGATATGATTGGCTCCATACGTGCAGGAGGTGGGACACAGATACTACACCCGCTTGAGGCAGCATGGCAGGATCTCCGTAAAAAAGATACAAAGCTAAAGCATATTATTTTGTTAACTGACGGTCAAGCTGAGCAATATGGATATGAAAAAGTCTTAGAAGGCTTAAATCAAGATGGTATTACGCTGTCAACAGTTGCGGTGGGGCAGGGAGCTGATACACTTCTACTAAGAGCCCTTGCATACGGCGGTATGGGCAGGTATTATCAGACAGATGAATTTTCAGATATACCAAGCATATTTGCGAAGGAAGCCTTTTTAGCAGGTCAAAAATATATACAGAACCGACATTTTTACCCTGAGCTTGTAAATTCGATGGGACTATTGAGGGGAATTGAGGCTTTACCACCTCTTGACGGATATGTTGCAACAAAGATTAAACCAGCTGCACGAACAGTCTTAAGAAGTGACACAGAAGATCCGATTTTAGCTGTATGGCAGTATGGTTTAGGAAGGACAGCAGCATGGACTTCGGATATCCAAGGGTTTTGGACATCACAATGGTCTATGTGGCAGAATGCACCTTTGTTTTGGGGAAACTTAACGGGTTACCTTGTACAAAAAAATATAAATGATGATTATTCAATAAATACCGAATTAAGAGATGGAGATGGAATTATTACTCTCTCAGCAAATTTAGATGATTTACCGCAAGTTGATACAATTGAAGGTGTTGTTGTATCTCCAGAGGGTATATTGTCGGATATTGAGCTTCGAGCAATAAAACCCGGCGTGTATGAGGGAGGGATTGGAAAGAAAGATTCAGGTGCGTATATAGTAAATATTAAAGTGCCTGGAGAAGGGACAAATGTAAGTACAGGAATTGTTATGCCCTATGCAGGAGAATACAGATTATTAAGTGATAGTGATAATTTCCTCGAAAAACTTGCCACGGCAGGGGGAGGAAGGGTTGTTACAAGCCCGGAAGAAGTTTTTGGAGGAGATGTACAAGATGCAGGTGGAAAAAGAGATATAACCAATTTTTTCATTATCTTGTCATTAATACTACTACTATTGGATATTGCATTTAGAAAGTTAAAAATTTCTTTTGAGCCTTTCATAAAATTCTTTGGTGATAGAATTATCCCAGCCAAAGAAGTGTTTATTGAAAAAATGACAAATAGAAAGAAACAAATTTCTAATCAAGCCGATAACACTTTAAATACTGGCAACATTAGAAACATCGGCAACAGCCATAATGAGTTTGAAGGTGAGCAAGAGCACACAAACAAAGCCGCTGGTGTCGTTTCAGCCAAGGATGATTTATTAAAAACTAAAGGAAAGGACACAAAAGAAAAAGATAAAAAAGACCCCGGGGAATCCCCCCGAGATCTTGAGCAACAATCTGATCACGTTAATGCCCTATTAAACAGAAGAAAGAAGTGGAAGTAAGTTTCAATAGTGCTTATTAGCGTTACACCAC
>DASRMZ010000113.1:0-2941 GCA_035647675.1 Thermoclostridium sp.
ATGAGTCACGATGATCATTGTAGTGTTGCGTTCTGCTAAATTCCTAATGACTTTCAGCACTTCCCCAGTGAGCTCAGGATCCAAGGCAGAAGTAGGTTCATCAAAACACAGAATGTCTGGTTCTAAAGCCAAGGCGCGAGCAATAGCTACCCGCTGCTTCTGCCCACCAGATATCTGATGAGGATAACATTCCAGCTTATCTGATAGACCAACCTGGGAAAGAAGCTCTTTACCCTGAGCCTGAGTTTCGGGAGTGCCCAGATTTCGTGTAAATGGAATATCCTGTTAAATTATAGAGCATAATATAAATGCGCTTTTACATCACCACAGGATAGGGCAACGCAGAGGTGCGACTTTACGAACCTTAAAGATGATTCCATCTAAAAATACGACTGGATAAATTGCTTCAAGAGGCCTAGATTGCCATTCCACGACTGCTGGTAAGATTTTATCTGTTATACGACTAATTAAGCTTGCGGAAGCCTCTACTCCATAGATATCACGCAAATGGTCTTCGATATCACGATTGCTCATGCCTTTAGCATACATAGCTATAATACGGTTTTCAAGATTATCAGTTTTGGTTTGATATTTGCTGATTAATTTGGGGTCACCATTCCTCTGTCACTTGCTACAGCAATTTTTATCATATTAGTTCTCCTCCATTTTCTCTAATAGTTTTGCAACCGGCTCAAACCAATTTCCATCGAAAAGCTCTATCATGCCCTTGTCACATGCAGATGAAATTTTGGGGTCAATAGGTAATTTAGCAAGTACTTTTAAATTATGCTTATCAGCAATTTCTTCAATGTGGCTTTCTCCAAATATATTATAGTCCTTACCGTTGTCAGGGCATTTAAAGTAGGACATGTTTTCCACCATACCGATAATGGGGATGTTCATCATCTCGGCCATCTTAACAGCCTTTGAAACAATCATGGATACCAGCTCTTGCGGAGATGTTACAACTATAATTCCATCAACAGCAATGGATTGAAATACCGTAAGGGGTACATCGCCAGTGCCGGGTGGCATATCAATGAACATAAAATCCACATCGCTCCAAATAACATCTGTCCAAAACTGCTTTACTGTACCAGCGATAATCGGTCCTCTCCAGACAACCGGATCGGTATCATTTTCTAAGAGCAAATTAACAGACATAATATCAATGCCTGTCTTGGTTTTAACAGGGAAAATACCGAATTCATTACCTGAGGCTTTCTTGCTGATACCAAAGGCTTTTGGAATAGATGGTCCAGTGATATCTGCATCCAGAATAGCGGTATTATATCCCATTCTTTTCATGGTAACAGCAAGCATAGAAGTAACAAGTGACTTACCCACTCCTCCTTTACCACTAACAATACCAATGACCTTTTTAATACTACTCATCTCGTGCATTTTTGCAGAGAAATCCGGTTTTTGTTCTTTTCTTTCTGCGCAGTCCTCCGAACAACTGCTACAGCTTTGATTGCAACTTTCGCTCATATTCATGCTCCTTTTATTTTGATTATTATTATGATGTAACAAGATTCCCAGAAGACCCATCAACAATCTCGGTTTGCGTTGATGGGTGGGATTCTCATTTAGCTACCACCTTTTTCAAAAAGCAGATTCATTGTCTTGTAATAAACCTCTTTAACCGCTGTTCCTGATGTGCAGTCTATATCTACAATGGTTTGCCCATTATTAATGGCTTTTACTGCGTTAAAGTCAAAGGGGATCCTACCGATAAAAGGCAATCCCTGTTTTTTACAGAACTCTTCAATCTTGTTAGCATTTTCAATGTTGGTATCATATTTGTTGATACATACCGCTGTCTTTGTTCCGAATTTCGCTGCTGTATTTACAATGCGTTCCATATCGCTAATACCTGATATTGAAGGTTCTGCGACTATCAAAACCATATCCACACCACTAAGTGATGCAATAACCGGACAGCCTATTCCAGGAGACCCGTCAATAATTGCCAACCTTGCATCAACTGCTGCCGACTTCATTTGTTTTTTAACCTCAGTGACAAGCATTCCAGATGTACCACTGCCCATTTTAAGTTGTGCTGTTGAAAATGCTTTTTCTCCATCAGAATACAGCATCAATTCCCCAGCCACTGCCGGTATCATAGTTATCGCTTCCACTGGACAAACATATTCACAAACGCTGCATCCTTCACATGCAAAAGGATCCACTTTATATTTTTCATCTACTGAAATAGCATCAAATCGGCAGTTTTGTCTGCATAGATCGCACCGGGTACATAATTCTTCATCTATCTTAGCTTTTGGCAACCCATAATAGTCTGTTTTTATTGGCTCAGTATTCCACTCGGTTATTAGGTGCAGGTTAGGTGCATCCACATCACAATCCGCATATGCCTTGGCATCAGCAAGCTTTATAAAAGCACTTGCTATGGTTGTCTTTCCGGTTCCGCCTTTTCCACTAAGGATTAGTAGTTGTTTCATGCCGCACCTCCTCTGTTACCTTTTCCAGCAAAGAATAAAACATTTCCTGGTATTTATCATCTTTACTAACCACAATCTCTGCATTTGAATTCAATGTCCCGAGGTTAGTGTCAAATGGAATCCGTCCTAATATCTTAATATTCTTCTCGATGCAGAATTTCTCTGCCGGGTTTTCACCTTCCAAACATTTGTTAAGAACCACCCCAAATGGCTTATTAAATAACTTGACCAGTTCGTATACCATGTTCAGGTTATGAACACCAAACAATGTAGGCTCAGCCACTAATATACAATAGTCCTCATCTTTAATACTTTCCATTACAATACATGCGCTTCCGGGAGGACAGTCAATAAAAACCTGTTTATTTTCTTCCATATTTTCCTCTGCAAGCAGCTTTTTGATGATAGGAATACCAGAAGCTTCGCCAGTGTTCATTATTCCTGTATATACAGTAACCTGACCTGAAGTCCCTTTC
>DASRMZ010000114.1:0-4689 GCA_035647675.1 Thermoclostridium sp.
CTTTTAAAGGTGTCCAGTATACTGATGATCATATTTGGAGGATTAGGTATTATTCTGGGTATCATTGCAGTGGTGGGTGCCTCTGCCTTAAGTTTCCTCAGTGAAGGGGAAACCGTGCTGTTGGTATGGGGAAGTGTTGCCTACTTGCTTAGTTCTACAGTTAGCTTGATTGCCGGAATTATCGGAGTAAAAAATGCTGCTAAACCCGAAAAGGCTCAAACATGTATTGTTTTCGGTATAATTACTGCATTGTTTGCTGTATTAGGTTCTATCATGACTATGGTTGGTGGCGGCAAATTTAATGCATTAGGCTTGTCAACCGGCCTGGTACTCCCAATATTATATTTGGTTGGCGCTTTCCAAAACAAGAAGTTATTGGATACTAATCAAAATGCAAGCATAGCTCAATGAAAACACAGTCAACAGGAATATATGAAGCAATTATATTCCTGTTGACCCTTTTTTTAAATTGTAAGGAGGAATATCTATGAATTGGAAAAGCAATACCAAAACCGGAAATCAATCTTGGCAGCTTGTTTTTAATGAACTACCAACAAGCTTAGGGACCCTCCGTGCACTGCCCGAGGCCAGCCTACAAGAACCCCATTATGCAGCAGGTCTATTGATACCGGCATTGTGTCTTTGGCCTTCCAAGCAAAGTATGGCTCTGGAGATGATTAACTTTCTGAAAGGGCCTCAAGGTTTATCCAACCATGAAATACAGTTTATAAATGAACGCTTACGTGGCAAAGAGTATTTGCCTTTTTCCTATTTTGCGGGAACTTCGCCTCAAAATGAATATAAGCCTACCCGACCCTATACCGTAACCATAACCACTGTGCCTACCAGTTTTGACGAAGCCGGCTATGCCAAACTTTACCTACAATCAAGTGGTGCAGACAGTCCACGCCCTGTACAACTACGAAATAAGGCCTCCAGCGGCGAATGGTTTTTATGGGACCAAATGCTCCTAAGCCAGATTCGGGAACCCGTGTCGGCAGACCCTTGGGCATAATACAAAATAAGTTAAAGGAGGAGATTCTATGGCTATTGAGGTAACAAACTATCAATGCCCATCCTGTACTGGGCCGCTTAACTTTTCAAGTAAAAGCGGAAAACTCGCTTGTGACTATTGCGGCGAATCCTTTGAGGTTGCCACAATTGAGCTGCTTTATGAAGATAAAGAACAGGCTGCCGCCAATGTTGTAAAGGATCCCCAGTGGGATTTTGCTATGGACGAATGGGGAGAAGAGGAAGCTGCACATATGAGGTCATATACCTGTCCTTCTTGTGGTGCGGGGATTATTTGCGATGATACAACCGCTGCTACTTCTTGCCCCTATTGTAATAATCCTACCGTTGTTCCGGGCCAATTTACCGGAACCTTAAGACCGGATTTTGTAATCCCCTTTAAAGTAGATAAAGAGTCTGCTAAAGCTGCTTTGAAGAATCATTATAAGGGGAAAAAGTTTTTGCCAAAGTCCTTTTCTGGAGAAAATAAAATTGAGGAGCTTAAAGGGATTTATGTTCCATTTTGGTTATTTGATGGAGTGAGCAATGGGGATATTCGATATCGAGGAACCATAAAGCATTCCCACACTGAAGGAGACGAAAATGTAACGGTAACAGAGCATTACAATGTGGTGCGGGAGGGTAATATCGCCTTTGAGAAGGTACCCGTGGATGGATCCGCAAAAATGCCTGATGCACACATGGATGCTATAGAACCCTATGATTATTCAATGCTTGTGCCCTTTTCATCGGCCTATCTGCCGGGATATCTGGCGGATAAATTCGATGTGGATGCGGATACTTGCAATCAACGTGCAAATGAGCGAATCCGTACAAGTACAGAGGACGTATTTAAATCAACTATAACTGGTTATGAAAGCCTAACAACTGAATCTTCTAATATTATGATTGAGGCAGGCGAGGTAAAATATGCTTTGATGCCGGTATGGTTACTGAATACCAAGTGGAATGGGAAGGACTTTCTCTTTGCAATGAATGGGCAGACCGGTAAGCTTATTGGAGACTTACCTGTTGATAAAGGGAAATTTACTGCCTGGTTTGCAGGTATTTCATTACCGCTAATGGTGCTGCTTGGCATCATCTTGTTTTAGGGAGGTATTGGTATGAAGAAAAGAATTGCATTAACTCTATCAATTTTGTCCCTTATCCTTGTTATGCTGTTACCAGTAAAAGCAGCAGAATTTGATTTGGTCCTCGACGAGGTAGGGTTACTGACTGGTGACGAATATCTAGAGCTGAACGAGTTGGCCATGGATATAACCGAGGAATATCAATGTGAAGTTAGCATAGTGGTCGTTGAGGGCTTAGAAGATAATGATGCCACCGAGTTTGCAAAGTTTATTTATGAGGAATACGATTATGGCTATGGTGGGGATAAGAGTGGACTGATGTTTTTAATGAGTACAGAAGATCGGGATTGCGCACTTATAGCAAATGGGTATGGGAATACAGCTTTTACAGACCACGGCAAGGATGTTTTGTTAGACAGGCATATTTTGCCCATGCTTAGCCAAGATAAATATTATGATGGTTTCTTAATATACTTGAATCAAACGGCAGAGTTTTTAGAGATGGCTAAAAAGGGTAGACCCTTTGATGTGGATACCGATGAAGTCTTGACCGAAGAAAATAGTGGGAGTTCATTTTGGATAAAGCTAGCCATAACTATTCTTGTCCCTATGCTTATTGCAGGAGTGGTTTGTTTAATATTCTTAGGCCAGATGAAAACTGCTGTGCCTCAGCGGGCCGCAGATGAGTATATATCTGATGGAGGTCTTAATCTGACAAGACAGATAGACTCGTTTTTGTATAGCACTGAAACCCGAAGGCGAATAGAAGAGAAATCATCAAGCGGGGGAAGCTCTGTGGGAGGCGATGGTTATTCCAGTAGCAAAGGGAAATTCTAGGGGGTGAAAGATGATGAAAGGTAAAGGTTTATTGGCAGTATTTGTTTGTATTCTGATTTTGAGTGGTTGTGGTGGGATTAAATCTATAATCGGGGATAGGGTAGCAGATCCTAGTAGCCCATCTACTACCGAAGTCCCTGATAACCTTCAAGAGGAAAGCAAGCCAATGTCCCAACCTAAATTGGGTAAATCAGAAACTAAATCAATTTCTAGATCTAATTCAAATAAGAAAAATGCTAAATCAATACCTACATTTGACTTGATGACTGAGGAGAATATAAGAGATTATCTTGTAGGCGAGTGGACTTTTGATAAAGAGTATGTGAGCGATGTAGTTTGTAAAATGGATATTGATGAGGATTTAAATGTTCATTTATCATTTCATGATCTTTATATAGATGAAGCAAAAGGCAATTATTTAGGGAAAATAGAGCTTGATAGAATGTATATAAATCCTGATGATGAACCTTTTCTACTTTGTATTGAGCTATTGGACGGGGATGAGCCTGGAGGGGATTTCTTTTTTCTCCACAGAACCACTTATGATGGAAAGATTGTAATGTCTTGGTTTTTTGCAGGCAATGGTAATTGTATTTTTGACATATTAGGTTCTGATGATTTTCAATACACGCCGGAAGAAATAATGTTTGAGAAAGTAAGCGGAGAAATGTCACAGCTTGAACCCTATATAGACACAGAATTCTATGGAGTTTTTTGGGGAAAAGGGATTAATGGGAATAGTCTTTGGATAGACGATGTCCACTGGACGGGGGAAGCATATGACATTGTAATAGATTATCCCCGACGAATGGCCCTTTATGAGAATGATGTGCCTGAGAGTATTCTTTATAGCATAGCACCTGATAGGATTTCAGATATTTTAGGGGATGATTTGTTTCCAGGCGAGGTCTATGTTGTACAAACTGATAAAGATGGCAATATCATAGAACTTATTAGTCCAGAATATAATGAATATCTTGAGGGCGGCTTTGACGAGAATAGTTGGGATGATAATTATGACGTTGATGATGAAACTATTGAATTAATACTCGATATCGTAGAAGATGATGTAAAGGAAATACAAGAACATTTAAATATGGGTATGTCTATTATGATTGATGGAGAAACAGTTTTGCTCGATGGTGAGAATTGTCACTATGTTATTTTGGGAACAGACCATGATGAACATTTTGTTAAAGAAATATTTTATGCTGTGAATATTTTAACTCGGGAAGTTTATTACTATGATGTTTTAACTGACCTATGGGAATTGATATAGATAGACTAGAAATATATTTAGGTTCAGGCATAAAAGAATAGTTAGGAGGGGCAGGCTATGCCAACTATTATGTTGATTATGCATCGCAAGGCGATTGTACAGGGCTTGATGAACAGACTTAGAGATAGTCCAGATCTTAGGCTAATTTATGAGAATAACTATGATAATGCCAAAGCAGCTATTAATAGCTATGATCCTAATGTTGCACTCATTGAAGTCGCAGAGTCAGGTCCTTTTGATATAACTTATTGTTTGTTACTATGTAAGGAGCTGCGTATTAATACTCCAGGATGTAAGCTGCTTATTATGTGCTCAGAACAAGATGAATATAATGTCAAGCTAGTAGTTGATGCTAAAGGGAAAAAGCAAATTGATGATTTTGTTTTCTATGATGTGACAACTGACTATTTGGCATCAAAGCTAATATCTATATAGAAGTTAAAAGACTCTTCACTAATTTGTGTGGGTATG